>JBAXFO010000113.1:0-9789 GCA_037139885.1 Planctomycetota bacterium | reverse complement strand
CCTCAGATACCATCGTCGACCGCCGAAAGCACAAGGCGTGCCGAACACGATTGCGGCGTTGGCGGATTCGTGAAGACATTCCCTGGAACGACTGCAACCCGAACCTCGAGCCCGCCATCGCCGATGTCGTGGAGACCTTTTGCGCCGTCGAGCTTTATCTCCCGGATTACATTTCGAAGATCCTGCCGGTCGTTCGTCAGAGCAAGGGCCGGGCGTGGTTTTACGCCAATTGGGGCTATGAAGAGTCCAAGCATTCGCTGGTTCTCAACGATTGGCTGCTCCGTTCGAAGCATCGCACCGAAGAACAGATGGCCGACCTCGAAGGCAAAGTCTTCGCCCGCGAATGGAACTTGCCGCACGATTCGCCTCTGGGCATGTTGGCGTACGCCATGGTGCAAGAGCACGCGACGTTCGTCAACTACCGCAACCTCAAACGCCGCGTCGTCGATCTCGGCGGCGACCCCGCTCTCGAAACGATTTTGAGTTACGTCTCGATCGACGAGGCCGCCCACTTCGGCCTCTTCCGCCAGTTCTACGAACTTTTCCTGAAACACGACCGCGAGCCGGCGATCGCCGCCCTGCGTCCCGTGCTCAACCAATTCCAGATGCCCGCCATTCACGATCTCCTCGACGAAAGCCCCCGCCGCATCGCCGCCGTCCGCGACCTGGGCATCTTCAACGAAGAGATTTTCTTCAAAGACATCTACACCCATTTCCTCAATGTGCTCGATATTTCCAAAGCCGACATGCGCGGGCGGAAGTTCAAGAAGTCGCTGGATTCGTGACGCGAGTCGGGCGCCCCAGCGAAGCGTCCGTTTTGCGCCACTCCTTTTTCCATTCTGGATCGTCTTGGTCGTATTGGGTACAATCTCCTTATCCACATATCGACTCTCGACCGCGAGGATCCCATGACATCGCAACTCCGCTTTCTGGGCGCGACTCTTTTGGCTCTTCTGGGCGCCTCCGCTGTCATCACGGGGCAAGATCCGCCGCGCTTTCAGGTCGAGGTCAAGGACGGCGCGGCGGTCGCCCAAGAGCTTCTCTTGCCGATCGATCCGCAGGTCCGCATTTCGCCGCAGCATTCGAATAACGTCTACTTCGGCTTGACCGTCGACGGCAAACGGATCACCTGTTCGCCCCAGGGAAGCATCTGGCCGTCGTCGATGATCGATGGCGTCATCCAAAATCCGAGCAACAACGGCGCCCCCATCCCGATCCGCAATCTGCCGGCCGCGGCCCCGGGAAAAGCACGGCACGGCTTCATGGGCAGTTGGGCCGTCGGGCCGATCGGTTTCACGCAGACCATTGAAGTCGTGCCGAGCAAGGCGGTCGCGAAGATTCCCGGCGCCAAGCGCAAACTCGACACCTGCCGAATCAGCTATCTCATCGAAAACAAAGACAACCGGCCGCACGAGATCGCCTTTCGCATCAGCATCGACATCCTCGTCAACAACAACGACGGCGCCCTCTATCTGTCGCCGACCACGGAGCCGGGAAAAGTGCTTAATGGCGTCGTTCTTCAAGGCAAGACGTTGCCGACGTTCATTCAAGTGATCGAGAACCCGAGCGCGACCGACCCGGGCTTCTTCGGCGTCATGACGCTCAAGTTCGGCGGCAAAATGGAAGGCCCGAGCAAGATCGTGTTGTCGAATCTCGGAGCCGTCGGCGGCGGAGCCGGGGTGTGGGATATCGCCGCCCAACCGGCCGGCGATTCCGCCTGCGCCCTTTACTGGGACAAAAAGGTTCTCAAAGCGGGCGAGAAACGCGAAATCGTCTGGGCTTATGGCGGGGGCATCGCGTCCGACGCCGACAACGACGGCAAAGTCACTCTCGCTCTCGGCGGCAATCTCGAACCGGGCAAACTGTTCACCCTCTCCGCCCTCGTCGAAGATCCGTCGCCGAACCAAACGTTGGCGCTCGAACTCCCCGCCGGCGTCGAACGCGTCGAAGGGAGCGAGATCCAACCCGTGCCGCTATCCGACATCGGGCACGGCATGGTCATGTGGAAGGGCCGTGTGACTCGCCCCGGCGCATTCGACATCCGCGTGCGCTCCAACACCGGCGTCACGCAGACAAAGTCCATTCTCATTCAGCCTCTGGGGAATCGGTGAGGCCTTGTCGCCGACCATCATCCCGACTCTTTGACGGACGTTTTATGAGCGCAGTCTTGGCTCCTTCGACGATTCTTCCCGATTCGCTGAGCGATCCGTTTTACTACGGATGGCGCGATGTCGCTTCGGAAACGCCCGACGGCAAATGGGTGATACGACGCGAGCCGTTGACGCTTGAGGACTGCCTCCACCCGCAGATGGGAGACGTCATCTTGGAAAGCTCGCTGCATGCCGCGATACTGACGTATCTTTCGAGCGTTTTTCGCGACCGATTGGCGGGCGACGAAACGGCCCTCGTCCTTCGAGACACGGGCATTTTTTGGGACGACCTGGAGATTCGCCATCACAGCCCGGATGTGGCTGTGATTTTCGGCGTCCGTGAGAAACGCGTCGATTGGTCGAGCTTTTACGTCGCCGAGCAGCAGACTCGGCCCAAGCTGATTATCGAAGTCGTTTCACCGAAGACGCGCGAGAACGACGTCGACAGGAAGGTCGATCAATATCACCAGGTTCGCGTGCCGATCTACGTCATCGTCGATCGCATCGGCGACGATTGGCGACTCATCGGCTATCAATGGACTCCGACCGAGTACCTTCCCATGCCCACCGACAAAGAGGGCCGGCTTTGGCTCGAACCCGTCGGCCTCTGGCTGGGTCTGAAGAGCGACGGCGTCGTTTTGTACGACGGCGCGACGGGCCGGGCGATTGGGGATTACTCGCAGGTGTCGAAAGAACGCGATGTCGAAACCGAGCGGGCCGACGCCGAAGCGGAGCGCGCTAACGCCGAAGCGGAACGCCGACTTGCCGCCGAAGCTCGTATCCGCGAACTGGAAGAACAACTCAAACAACGCCCCTCCAATCCTCCGAGTTGAATCGCCAGAATTCTCATGACCACGCCGCCCCTCGACAAACCGCCGCGCGATCATTCGCCGTTCGTCATCGGTCTGTTCACGCTCGTCGCGGTCGCGCTCCTGGTCGCCTTTTTCGTCCGTTACGGCGGCGATCTCCTGAGCTTCATCGTCTTGATCCGTTCGTGGATGAACGGCGGCGGCCCGCATCTATAGACATAAGAGTTCGGTCCCACGCGTCATCGGAATCTCGAACATGGAACTCGCCAAGGCTTACGACCCGCAGGAAGCGCAAGCGAAATGGCTCGCCTTCTGGAATGAACGGGGTTATTTTCACGCCGAACCCGATCCGGCCAAGAAGCCGTTCGCGATCGTCATTCCGCCGCCGAACGTCACCGGCGCCCTGCATATGGGGCATGCTCTCAACAACACGATTCAAGATATCCTCGTGCGCTATCATCGCGCCAAGGGGGAATGCGCGATGTGGATGCCCGGCACCGACCATGCCGGCATCGCGACCCAGGCCGTGGTCGAGCGTCTGGTCTTTCAGCAAGAGAAAAAGACCCGCCGAGACCTGGGCCGCGACGAACTCGTCAAACGCATCTGGGAATGGAAGGACAAATACGAGGCCCGCATTCTCGGCCAACTCCGCCAGATGGGCTCGAGCTGCGACTGGGACCGCACCCGCTTCACGCTCGACGACACCTGCGCCCGCGCCGTCCGGCAAACATTCTTCAACATGTTCAAGGATGGCCTCATCTTCCGCGGCAAACGCCTGGTCAACTGGGACGCCCAACTGCAAACCAGCGTCGCCGACGACGAAACCTACACCGAAGACGTGCAGGGAAGTTTCTGGACGTTCAAGTATCCGGTGAAGCCCGCCGACGGCCGACCGTGGGCCGCGGGCGACGAAGTGATCCGCTTCTCCACCACGCGCCCCGAAACCATGCTCGGCGACACCGCCGTCTGCGTCCACCCCAGCGATCCTCGCTACCAACACCTCATCGGTCAAAAGGTGACGATCCCGCTCGTCAATCGCGACATTCCCATCATCGCCGACGGCCAACTCGCCGACCCGGAACTCGGCACCGGCTGCGTGAAAGTCACCCCCGCCCACGACCCCAACGACTACGCTTGCTACCAACGCCACCCCGAAATCGGCATTATCAACATCCTGAACCCCGACGGCACCATCAACGCCGAGGGCGGCAAATATCAAGGCCTCGACCGCATCAAGGCCCGCGAAGCCATCGTCACCGACATGGACGCTCTCGGCTTTTTCGAAGGCAAAGAGGACCGTGTCATTCCGATGAAGTACAGCGACCGGAGCAAGACGCCAATCGAACCGTATCTGTCGGATCAGTGGTTCGTGCGCATGCGCGATTTTCAGGAAGGCGAGCGAGCCGCCGGGCTTGCCCCGGCGGAAAAGGGTCTCGCGCAAATCGCCATGGACGCCGTCAACGATGGCCGCATCAAGATCTTCCCCGAACGCTACGCCCGCTCCTACCTCGATTGGCTCGGCGAGAAGCGGGATTGGTGCATTAGCCGGCAGCTTTGGTGGGGGCATCGGATACCGGTGTGGTATCTTAAGAGAAATCTCGATGAGATTCGCGATTTCTTGCCGGTCGCTAAGCTGACTCGCGGCGACACTGAAGTTGAAGCATCATCCGAAGCATACATTCTTCAAGCGGCGACGGATCCAACAACTGGCGAGACCATTAGCTACGTTTGCATTGCCCCCGGTCGTCGTGACATCGAAGAAGAGTTCGAAGCTCTTGGATATGTTCAAGACCCCGACGTCCTCGACACCTGGTTCTCCTCCGCTCTCTGGCCGTATTCCACGCTCGGTTGGCCCGAACAAACCCCCGAGCTGAAATACTGGTACCCCACCAGCGTCCTCTGCACGAGCCGTGACATTATCACGCTCTGGGTCGCGCGCATGGTCCTCACGGGGCTTTATAACCTCAACGAGATCCCGTTCCATCACGTTTACATCCATCCGAAGATCCTCGACGGTTTCGGCGAGACGATGTCCAAGACCAAGGGCAACGGCATCGATCCGCTCGACATCATCGATCGTTACGGCGCCGATGCGCTGCGCTTCAGCATGGCTCATCTGGCGACGGAGAATCAAGATAGCCGGATGCCGGTGGCGAATGTTTGTCCGCATTGCGACACGCTGGTGCCGGTGAAGCAAGAGCACATGTCGATGCGGACGAAGAAGATCGCGTGCCCGAATTGCAAGCAGCCGTTTCGGCCGGGGGGTCCGTGGCCGAGCGACGATCCGGAACTCAAGACGGCCAAGCAGGCGTCCGAGCGGTTTGAACTCGGGCGGAATTTTGCGAACAAGATCTGGAACGCCGCCCGCTTCTTGCTCATGAATCTCGACGGCTATGTGCCCGGCGCCAGCAATCGCGTCGCGGCGCTGCCGATCGAAGACCGCTGGATTCTCAGCCGGCTGGCGACAACCACCGCCGCCATCACGCGCGAACTCGACGCCTACCATTTCAGCGAAGTCGCCCGGCTCTTGTACGATTTCGTCTGGACCGAGTTCTGCGATTGGTACGTCGAAATGGCCAAGGGCCGGCTCAAGAACGACGACCGCACGCTCGTGCAAGACGTGCTCGTCAACGTGCTCGACGGCATCTGCCGGCTCATCCAGCCCATCATGCCGTTCCTCGCCGAATCGGTCTGGACCGCCCTCAATGAAGCCGCCCCGATTCGCGGACTGCAACCCGTGAAGGCGGGCGAAAGCGTCGTCATCGCCCCCTGGCCCAGCTACGGCGACGACTGGATCGACGCCGCCATCGAGAAACGCATTGGCCGCATGCAGGAATTGATCCGTGCCGTGCGCGAGGTCCGCAATCGCTACAACATCGAACCGCGCACGCCGCTCACCGTGGCGGTGCGTTCGTCGGCCGCCATCGCGAGCGATTTCGCTGAGCTCGCGCCGTTCATCACGCAACTTGCCGGCGTCGGTTCGCTGACGACCGGCCCCGATGCCGTCAAGCCCACGCAGGCCGCGAGCCACGTGACGCCGGAGTTCGAAGTCGACGTCTCTCTCTCGGGTTTGATCAACGTCGAAGCGGAACTCAAACGCCTCGCCAAGCAGATCGCCGACAAGAAGAAGTCTCTCCAGGCGACCGAAGCCAAACTTGCGAACCCCAGTTTCGTCGACAAGGCGCCTCCCGACGTCATCACCCAACAACGCGGCCAGGCCGACGATCTCAAGAAGCAGATCGCGACGTTGGAAGCGAACGCGGCGGAGCTAGGGAAAGCCTAATCTTGGTTCGCCGAGACGCGGCAGCGGAGCGCGGACAGGTTCCGACCACAACCTGTCTGCGCTCCGCCGCCGCGACGCGGTTAAACCCTTGCAAAAATCCTCCGACATTTCCGCTTGACATCTCAGTCATTCTGTCTTACGATCCTCACAAGACATCTTGTCTTAGCCCCCGCGGAGATCGCTTCATGGCACGAACGCCTCAAGATATCACCGATGCGGAACGATCCGTGCTCGAGGTTCTCTGGGACAAGGGCCCGGCCACGATCCGATTGATTACCGACATCCTTTATCCCGAGGGTCGGGCGGCGCAATACGCCACGGTGCAGAAGCTGCTCGAACGGCTCGAAAATAAGGATTGCGTCACGCGCGATCGTAGCGGAGCGGTGAACGTCTTCGCGGCCGCCATCGATCGGGAAGCTCTTGTCGGCCGGCGGCTGCAGGCGTTGGCGGAAGAACTGTGCGGCGGTTCATTGACGCCGCTGCTCACGCATCTCGTCCAGAATCGCAAGCTCTCCGCTGGCGAGCGGACGGCCTTGCGGAACATGATCGACGGCCTCGACGCCTCCTCGAAAAAGGAGCGGCCATGAATGCGTTCGTGTGGTTGTTCCTCGGCAATCTGGCGCTCGCGGCGCCGTTGGCTTTGGGCGCCTGGCTGGTGGGACGTTACATTCGCCGGCCCGCGCTCACCCATGGGTTGTGGGTGCTTGTCCTCTTGAAGCTTGTCGCACCGCCCCTGGGCATTGTCTCGATCCCGATCCTTGATGAACCGTCGGCGCCGCGGATCGTGCCAACGCCGAAGGTCGTCGCCGTCTCAGCGCCGCGGATCGCTCGTTGGGCGCCGGCGCGTGTTGACGAAACCGTCTGGAACGATGTCGACATCAAGGGTTTCTTTGGCGTCGTGGAAGAGCCGCCGGTGCGCGAACGGCGCAGCGCTCTTGACTCGGCGGCGCCCGTGAACGGCCCGAACAGCGTCGCCGCCGCGGCCGTTCCTTGGACCGACACGCTTGCAAGTCGCGCCTCCGCCGGGCTGTTGCCGACTCTCGCCGTGATCTGGATGGGGGGCGCCGTACTGGTGTGGATTCGCGCCTTGCGGAAGGCGAATCAATTTCAACGCCTGCTCCGGAGCGCGTCCCCGGCTTCGCGGTCCATCCGGGAACGGGTCGAACAACTTGCCGAGAAGATGGGGGTCGAAAGTCCGCAGGTATTATTCGTGCCGGGAACGATCTCGCCGCTCTTGTGGGTTTGGGGGCGGACGGCGTCGCTGGTGGTGCCGAAAGATTTCTTCGAACGGCTCGATGTCGACATGCAGACGCCGCTCCTGGTTCACGAGCTGGCGCACTGGCGGCGAGGCGATTACTGGGTGCGTCGGCTGGAGTGCGTCGCGGGCGGGCTGTATTGGTGGTGCCCGCTGGTGTGGTGGGCGCAGGCCGGCGTGCGGCAGGCGGAAGAAGAATTGTGCGACGCCTGGGTGGTGGCCACGTTGCCCGACTCGGCTCGCGTCTATGCTTTGGCTCTTGTAGAAACGGTCGATTTTCTTGCGGGCGCCTCGGCCGCGTTGCCTCCTCTGGCGAGCGGACTTGGGCCCTTTTCATCTCTCCAACGGAGGCTGACGATGATTTTTCGTTCCGACATTCCCCGCCGACTCACGTTCGCGGGACTTCTCGGGCTCGTGGGCCTGGGGGGGCTTTTCCTGACCTGGTCGCCCGGCCCGTCCACGGCTCGCGCTCAAGACGAAGAACGCCCTCGCAAGAAGAAAGACGGCGCTCCCCGCGAAGGCGAAGGCCGGCCCGATCCCAAACGCCCGGGGGGCGAGGTCGCTCCCGAAGACCTGAATCGCCTGCGCGCCGAACTCATGGCCCGTCAGGCCGAGTTGCAAGAGATGCAGCGTGTCCTGCAACAGAAAGCTCGCGAATTGCAGGCGCTCATGGAGAAGACGCGCGGCGCGGAAGGCGGTCGACCGGAAGTTCGGCCTGAAGGTCGTCCCGACGGCGCTCGTCCCGAGGGGGGTCGACCCGACGGCAAGAAGCCCCCAGGCCGTCCTGACGAAGTCCGGCGCAACGAAGACGGCAAGCCGCCGATGCCGCCGCGCCCCGAAGGTCCGCGTGAAGGCGGCCCGCGCCCCGGCGCTCGTGAGGGCGGCCCCGATGTCGATCGCCGGATTGATGAACTGGAACACAAAATCGAAATCATGATTCGCGAATTGGGCAATCTTCGTAAGGACATGAGCAATCGCGGTCCTGGTCCCGGTCCGGGAAATCCCGGCCCGCGCCGGGAGGGCGATGGACCGCCGCCGCCGCGCGAAGGCAAAGATAAGGATCGTCCCGACGGGCCATTCAACCGCAAGGGCCCGAAAGACGGCCAACCCCGTCCCGGCGCTCGCGATGGCGAACGCGGCGAACGTCTTGAAATCGTCCCCGTGCCGCCGCGGCGCATCGAGGAATCTCGCTAAGCGGTTACGAGTTCGTCGTCGTTAGCCCGACGCTGCAGCGCGCCCGCGAGGGTTCCAGGAACCTCGTTGGCGCGCTGCCTCGTCGGGCTGATGTGTTGTCGAAGGCGGCCAGTCGCCCGCTTGCGCCACGGAGGGCGGATGTTGATTGGTCGCCGCTTCGTACAATTTCGTTGCGTCGGCCGTGGATCAAGACGCATGGACTGCGGGGAGACGTTTCGCGATGAGCGCCGTCGAATTGATCAGCCAACGCCTCGATCCCACGGAAGCCGAAATCCGCGCGACGGGCGACGATCTTGTCGCTGGCCGATTGATGGGTCCGCGTTGCCCGTATGCCAGCACGGTCGAGGTCGCGTATTATTTCAAACCGCTGCCGGGCGGCGGTCTGCGGACGCTGGTTCCCGAGCCGTCGTTCTGGGATCCCCAGTCGCCGTTTCTCTACGAAGCTCACCTGACAACCGCGGGCGGGGCCAAAGTTCAGCAACGGCATGGGTTGCGGCTTGTGCAGCTCGCGCGTGCCGGTTTGCGGGTCAATCGCCGTCCTTTTCGTGCGGTCGGTGCGGTCCGCAACGAACTCACCGACGCGGCGAGCTTGCGGGCCTCCGGCGTCGATACGCTCGTTTGCCCGGTGACGCCCGCCACGGCGCCTCTCTGGGCCGAAGCGGATGTGCTGGGCTTCTTCATGGTGGGCCTCGTGTCCCGCTCCGCGGAATCGTTCGCTTTGGCCCGCGATCTCAAACGGCATGCCTCGTGTTTGGGTTGGATTGTCGAAGCCGCCGATGCGCTCGCTCCCGAAGAACTGCAAACGCGTCCCGGCGTCGAACCGCTGCTGGGCATCCTCGCCGATAAGGCCGACATCGACACGCCCTCCTGGGTCCAATTCCTGGCGGGACCGACAGCCCTCGCAAACGGCCGCTTGCCGTGGCTCTGCATCGATGAAACCGGCGAAACCGCTGCCGAGGCTGCGTTTGGCGTCGTTCGCGGTTCGGTCGCGTTTGACCTCGCCCGTTAATCCCGTCGCCGGAACGCGGTTGGCTGCTCGCATCCTAGAACGCGAGGAGCCGCCATGCAAATTCTCAAGGCCGATGAACTCGGTATGTG
>JBAXFO010000112.1:0-9801 GCA_037139885.1 Planctomycetota bacterium | reverse complement strand
AGGTAGAGGTCGGCGTCGGGCGCCTTCATGCCGCACTCGAAGGCCGTGTAGTGCTCGCGGACGGCCGCCCAGTAGTGGGCCAGGTGCCGGAGCGGCTCGGGGTCGACGCCGGTGTCGAGCGGCGTGTTCCGCACGGCGTCGACAAGGGCGTTGAGATTGGGCTGGCTCGTGAGCCCGGCGAAAGGGGCCATGGCCGCGTCGACGACGCTGGCCCCTTTTTCGGCACGCACATGCCGCGCTTTCGGCTGCGCATCAAGAACGTGACGGACGGTCTGTCGTCGACCATCGCGGCGGGGGACGGAACCGGCGGCAATCCGCTCTATCTGGTCGCCGATCTCGACAATCGCGCGGCTGCGGTGATCGATCCGTTTCGCAACGGCCCGGCGCCGATCGATCAATCGTGGGCGGCCAGCAGTTTCAGCGACGCCCATCATCCCTGGTATGGCGGCGTCTTCGGCGTCACCGCCCAATATGGAATGCTCCCCGATCTCCGCGACGAACCGATGAACCTTCGCCCCAGCCGGCCGACGGTCTTCGCCTCCGATAGCTCCGGCTTCAATCTCAACGGCAAAAACTCCATCGGCGGCTTTCGCAGCGTTCATCCCAACGGCTGCAATTTCCTCTTCGCCGACGGCAGCGTGCAATGGCTCAGCCAGAACGTCGACCCGGCGGTTTATCGCGCTCTCTCGACGTATGCGGGAGGCGAAACCGTTGCTGTGCCCTGAACGGAAAGCCGGGCGAATGTTGATCGCCCTCTTCTTCGCGACGTTTGGCTGCGGCCAAAAACTTCCTTATGAAGGACGTACGGTCGCGGAGCTCGAAGCGATGCTGACGAGCGAGCGTCCAAGCGTTCGCGTTCAAGCCGCGTTCGGATTGAGCCGACTTGGACCCGAAGCCATGCCGGCCGCCCCTGCCCTGACCAAGGCGCTTGCGTCCCCCGATCCCCTGCTGCGAACCCAGTCCGCCCTCGCGCTGGGAGCGATCGGCCCCGAAGCCCATGCCGCAACCCCAGCTCTGCTCCACGCGCTCGGCGATCCCGAATGGACGGTCCGCCGCCAAGCCGCCCTCGCTCTGGGCGAGTTCGGCCCGATCGCGAAATCGGCGTCCGCGGCGCTTCAGAAGCTCGAACGCGCCGACCCGAGCCATCCGGTTCGTAAGGCGGCTGGCGCTGCGCTCAAAGGCATTCGCTAACGTCCATCGACACGTTTTCGTCGAACCCGGAAACCCGGACGTTCGCTTCCGAATTTTGGTTCGCTCGGCGCTCCGGTCGGGTACAATGACGGCGAAAACGCGGCGGATCGGCGGGAGTTCGGGCGAGCTTCCGCGGTGCGTCGTTCCTACGGAGCTTGCCGGATATGAAACGCGTTCTGCTTTTTGGCGTGGGCCTGTTGGTCGCGTCGGCGCTGGGTTTGGGCGCTCATGTTGCGGGGCAGGGAAAGAAGGCGGTCGACGATTCCGCCAAACATGATCCTGCCGTGGCCGTCGAAAATCTCGATGTCCATCCTGACTTAAAAGCGACGCTGTTCGCGTCCGAGCCGATGATCACGAACCCGACCAACCTCGATGTCGATCATCGCGGGCGGGTCTGGATCTGCGACGTCAAGAACTATCGCAACAACAACGGCAAACGCCCCGAAGGCGATCGCATCTTGATCCTCGAAGACACCGACGGCGACGGCAAGGCCGACAAAGTCACGACGTTTTATCAGGGTCGCGACATCGACTCCGCCATGGGCGTCTGCGTGCTCGGCGACAAGGTCATCGTCTCCGCGACGCCCAACATTTGGGTCTTCACCAAGGACGAAAACGACAAGATCCTCAAGAAGGAAGCCCTCTTCACCAAGAGCGGCCAGGTGCAGCACGATCATTCGCTGCACAGCTTCTTCTTCGGACCCGACGGCAAGTATTACTGGAATTTCGGCAACACCGGCAACGCCCTCAACGACAAGAACGGCAATCCCGTCGTCGACGTTCTCGGCAACACGGTCAACGCCGGCGGCAATCCCTATCGCCAGGGCATGGCGTTTCGCTGCGATCCCGATGGCTCGAATTTCGAAGTGCTCGGCCATAACTTCCGCAACAACTACGAACTCACCGTCGATTCGTTCGGCACGGTGTGGCAGTCCGACAACGACGACGACGGCAACAAGGCCGTGCGCATCAATTACGTGATGGAGGGAGGCAACTTCGGCTATGCCGACGAATTCAACGGAGCCGGCTGGCAGGCCAAACGAACGAACCTCGAGACCGAAATCCCCCTACGGCACTGGCATCTGAACGACCCGGGCGTCGTGCCGAATCTGTTGCAAACGGGAGCCGGTTCGCCGACGGGCATTTGCGTTTACGAAGGCGCCTTGCTGCCCAAAGTCTTTCACAACCAGATCATTCACTGCGAACCGGGGCATAATGTCGTCCGCTCGTATCCGGTGACCAAGAGCGGCGCGGGCTACAAGGCCGAAATCGTCAACATCCTCGACGGCAGCAAACGCAACAATTGGTTCCGCCCGGCCGATGTCTGCGTCGCCGCCGATGGCTCGCTGTTCGTCACCGACTGGTACGATCCCGGCGTCGGCGGCCATCAGCAGCGCGATCTCGATCGGGGGCGCATTTTCCGCGTCGCCCCCGCCGGTTCGAAATACGTCGTTCCGAAGGTGAACCTGACAACGCTCGACGGCGCCATCGAAGCTCTCAAAAGCCCGAACGCCGACACGCGTTATGTCGCCTGGATGAAGCTCAACCAGGCGGGCGCCGAAGCGGAAGCTGCTCTGCTCAAGTTGGCGAAGTCGCCCATCGCTCATGAACGGGCCAGGGCCTTATGGCTCATGGGCCTTATCAAAGGCAAGGCGGCCGCCGCGGCGGATCTGGCCTTGGCCGATAGCGACGCCAACGTGCGTATCGCCGGCCTGCGCATGGCGCGGGAATGGAAGGTCGACGTGATGCCGCTCGTCGAAAAATTGGCTGCCGACGCCGACAAGGGCGTGCTGCGCGAATGCGTCCTTTCGCTTCGCGGCAACAAGGACCCGAAGGCCGCCGAACTCTGGGCGAGGCTCGCTCTGCTGCACGATGGCGTCGACCGTTGGTATCTCGAAGCCCTCGGCATCGGCGCTCAGAATAACTGGGACGCCTGCCTTGCCGCGTATGAAGCGAAGAGCACGAGCGCCGACGCCAAGGCGCAACGGGACATCGTCTGGCGTTCGCGCGCGGCGAAGTCGCCGCTGCTCCTGGCCGACTTGATCGCCTCGAAATCGACGCCGACCGAGGAACTCCCGCGACTCTTTCGCGCGCTCGATTTCCAGGTCGCAACGCCGGAGAAAGACGCGGCGATCGCCAAACTCGCGTTCAAGGCGGTCGAAGGCGATCCGGCCCGGGCGAGTTTCATCGCCAGCGAATCGCTCAATCGGCTCAAGAATTTCGATCTCAAGGCCCATCCCGAAACGATGAAGACGCTCAACGATCTACTCGATCGCAACAAGGGCACGGCCGCGTTCGTCGAGATGGTCGCCAAGTTCAACGTTCCCAACCGCGATGCCGAATTGCTCGCCATGGCCCAGAAGGCGCCGAACGATCAAGTCGGCGTCGATGCGATGCGCGTGCTCATCGACCGCTCGCTTCCCGTGGTGAAAACGGGCATCGAGGCGAAGGATCCCGCGTTGGCGACCAATACCTTGCAGGCGATCGCCAATGCCGCCAATCCGAAGGCGAACGATGTCCTTCTGGCTCTTGTCAAAGACGCCAAGGGCGATCTTGAAGTGCGTCGTCTGGCCGCGCGGGCGCTGGCGCGAAACAAGCCCGGAGCGGTGTCGCTGGTGAATTTGCAGGTCGACAAGAAGCTGCCGCAAGACATTCACGCCGCGGCCAGTTCCGTGCTGCACCAGGCGCCCTGGAAGGATGTGAAATCGTATGCGGACAAGCTCTTCCCGCTTCCCGCAGCCAAAGACAACCTCGCCATTCCCGCGATCGGCGATCTGGTGAAACTCAAAGGCGATACGTTGAAGGGCAAGGAGTTGTTCTTCAAGGTCGGCACGTGCGCGAACTGCCATGTCGTCAACGGCGAAGGCAAGGAAGTCGGACCGAACCTTTCCGAGATCGGCAAGAAGCTGGCGAAGGAAGCGATGTATGAATCGATCCTTTACCCCAGCGCCAGCATCAGCCATAACTTCGATACGTGGGTCATCGAGACCAAAAAAGGCGAAGTGGTCCAGGGCGTGCTCGTCAGCCAAACGCCGACCGAAATCCTCGTCAAGGAAGCGACGTCGCTGACGCGCAAGCTCGCGCGGGCCGATGTCGAATCGCTGGCGCGTTCGCCCGTGTCGCTGATGCCCGCCGACTTGACGAAGAACCTGACCTCGCAAGATTTGGCCGACGTGGTCGAATACATGCAATCGCTCAAGGAATCCCGCAAATAACTCACCGCAGGATGGGCTGCGCCGGCAGGCGCAGCCCACCGAAAGCGATCCATCCATCGTCGCTCAACCAAAACCGATTTCGTATCCGTTTAATGAGGGTCTCCCCGTGAATCGCTCGCTCGCTCTGCTTATCACGTTAACGCTGCCCATCATCGCCCGCGCCGAGAACTGGCCCCAATGGCGGGGTCCGGAGAACAACGGCGTCTCGAAAGAATCGGGCCTGCCGACATCCTGGGGCGAAGGCAAAAATGTCGCCTGGAAGCTCAAGATGCCGGGCATCGCCGGTTCGACCCCGGCCATCTGGGGAGATCGCATCTTCCTGACGAGCGCCGACGGCAAGGATCTCGTCGCCATGTGCGTGAAGACCGACGGCAAGATTTTGTGGTCGAAGAAAGTCGGGGTCTCGTCCCGGGGCTCGATCCGCAAAGACGAAGGCAACGACGCCGGCGCCTCCCCCTCGACCGACGGCAAACACGTCTACTTTTTCTTCGGCAGCGGCGATCTCGCCTGCTTCGATTTCGAAGGCAAGCAAATCTGGAAGAAGAACGTGCAAAAGGACTACGGCAACTTCAGCATCCAGCATGGCATGCACATCTCGCCGCTGCTCCACGAAAACCGGCTTTACGTCGTGCTGCTCACGAACGGCGGCCATTGGGTCGCCGCGCTCGACAAGGCCACGGGCAGCGAAATCTGGAAGCACGAACGCAAGAGCGACGCCAAGGGCGAGAGCCGTGAAGCGTATTCGTCGCCGATCTTATGGACCACGGGCAAGGAACCATGCCTTGTCGTGCTCGGCTGCGACTACACCACCGCGCATCGCTTGAGCGACGGCGGCGAGATCTGGCGGCTCACCGAACTCAACCCCAAGGAAGGCTACAGCAGCGCCCTGCGGATCATCGCTTCGCCTGTGGCCACGCCAGACGAACTGATCGTGCCGACCGCACGTGGCGGCCTCATCGTCGGCATGAAGCCAGGGGCGACCGGCAACGTCAATGCGTCGAGCCCCTTCGAACTTTGGCGTAAGCCGAAAGGCGCCCCGGATGTCCCCTCCCCGCTTCTACACGACGGCATCGTCTATCTCGTCCGCGAGAACGGCACCATTCAGGTGTGGGACGCCGCCACGGGCAAGGAATTTTACCAGGAGCGCCTGCATGCCGATCGTTACCGCACTTCGCCCGTCATCGCCGACGGCAAGATCATCACCGCCTCGCGCGACGGTACGTTCCACGTGCTCAAGGCCGGCCCGAAATTCGAATTGATCGCCCAGAGCAATCTGCAAGATGTGTTCACCGCTTCCCCGGCGATTTCGGGCAAGCGCATCTACATGCGCGGCTACGACTCTCTTTACGCTCTCGAGCAATCGAAGAAGTAGACGCCGTTTCTCGCAGCCCGGCCGCTCCCTGCCGCCGGGCTGCTCGCTTCTCGCGAAACCATTCGCCCATCTCCCGCACCGCATCCGCCGGCCATATGTTAATGGTTTCGCCATCCGAAACGATCTCTCCTCAAGCCGCCGGTGCGTTCCGTTGAAGATCCTTTTTCTCAGCTCCGAAGTCGCCCCGTTCGCCAAGATCGGCGGCCTGGCGGATGTCTGCGGCTCCCTGCCCAAGGCGCTGGCCGCGCTCGGGCATGATGTCCGCGTCGTCATGCCGGCGTATCGGCCCATCGAAGAGTTTCAGGCGACCGGTCAATACGGCGTCAGGGCGAGCCCGCTCACGCTCAACGTGCCGATGGGCCGCGGGCCCGTTCCCGCCGGCGTCTTCGAGGCGACGCTGCCGGGCAGTTCGGTTCCGGTCTACTTCATCGCCGAACGCAATCTTTTCGGCAGCCGCGACTGGCATTACGGCTACCCGGACGACCCGTATCGCTTCGCGTTCTTCAGCCGGGCGGCGCTGGATTTGGCGATTGCCGCGCTCGACTGGCGGCCCGACGTCGTTCACGCCCACGACTGGCATGTCGCTCCTGCTGTCACCTGGCTCGCCACGGCTGGGCAACTCGATCGCCGCTACGCCCACATCCCGACGGTGTTCACGATCCACAACCTGATGCACCAGGGCACCGCTCCCTGGAGCATTTTCGAGTATCTCGGCATCCTCTCGCACAGCCTCGCGGAAGAGCGTTACGGCGAAGTGAACTTCATGGCCCGCGGCATTTACCACGCCACCATGATCAACACCGTTAGCCCGACCTACGCCAAAGAGATCATGACGCGCGAAGGCGGCTGCGGGCTCGATGGCCTGTTGCGGCATCGGCAGTTCGACGTGCATGGCATCCTCAACGGCATCGACGACGTTCACTGG
Organism: Planctomycetota bacterium; assembly: GCA_037139885.1. Taxonomy (GTDB): domain Bacteria; phylum Planctomycetota; class Planctomycetia; order Gemmatales; family Gemmataceae; genus JAIEPT01. Next base: position 3,098 of record JBAXFO010000112.1, on the reverse strand, counting down.
AACCCCGCCACCGATCCGCACCTCACCGCCACGTTTACCGCCGAAACTCTCGAGCGCCGCATCGAGAACAAACGCGAGCTGCAGCGCGCCGCCGGCTTGCCCGTCCGCGACGATCTGCCGCTGCTCGCCATGGTGACCCGGCTCGATTTCCAAAAAGGCCTCGACATCACCGGCCATGTGCTGCATCTGCTCCTCAATAATTTCGACGGCGACGCCCAGTGCGTGATTCTCGGATCCGGCGCCCCGTCGTATGAAGGCATGCTGCGGCATCTTTCCAGTTATCACCACGATAAAATGGCCCTCTTCCTGGGCTACAACGCCGAGATCGCCCAGCGCATCTATGCCGGCTGCGACCTGTTCCTGATGCCCTCGCTCTTCGAACCTTGCGGCCTGGGGCAACTCATCGCGATGCGTTACGGAGCCATTCCGGTCGTCCGCGGCATCGGCGGCCTCGCCGACACCGTGCACGACCGCGTCAACGGCTTCTCCTTCCTCGGCTACAACGCGGACGAGTTCTGGAACAAACTCCGCGAAGCCCTCCACGTCTTCCGCCACGACCCATCGACCTGGCGCGCCATGCAGCAGACGGCGATGCGCGTCGACTCTTCGTGGACGACGTCCGCGAAGAGTTACGAGCAGCTTTACCATTGGGCCATGGCGCGTGTCCGCGGGTATTGAGGCCGCGTCCATTTCGGCCGGGGGTCGCGTGCTCGCCCCTTGACGTTTGCCCGTCCGCATCGCTACGTTAACTTTTGGAAAAGCATCAAGATGCTGACCTTGCGGCCCGCGGCTCAACGAGAGGCACGGGCGTTTTTTATGTCCGGGCTTCATCCTTCGCCGCGTCGGCAGAAGCCCCGTTCAGAAGGATCGGTTTCATGGCCTGCACCTGTGTCGTCGGCCTGCAGTGGGGCGACGAGGCCAAGGGTAAGATCGTCGATCTGCTCACCCAGTCCCACGATTATGTCGTTCGCTATAACGGCGGCGCCAACGCGGGGCACACCGTCGTCAAAAACGGTAAGACCTACAAGCTCTCGCTTCTGCCCACCGGCATTCTTTGCGACCACATGAAAGCCGTGATCGCGAACGGCGTGGTCGTCAATCCCGTCAAGTTTTTCGACGAGATCAAGAGCCTTCAGGAAGCCGGCATCCCCATCGGGCCGCACAATCTTTTCCTTAGCAATCATGCCCACCTGATCTTCCCGTATCACATTGAGGAAGAAACGCTGGGCGAGGAAGGCTCGGGCAAGGCGATCGGCACCACCGGCCGCGGCATCGGCCCGTGCTATCAAGACAAGGTGGGGCGCACGAGCGGCATCCGCGTCGGCGAGTTGCTCGAGCCCAAATATCTTCGCGAACGGCTGCGCACCATCGTGCCCCGCAAGAACATCATTTTCAAGGCCTTGAAGCCCGACGCGAAGCAGTTCGACGCGGACGCCCTGTGCGACGAATATCTCGTCTTCGCCGAGAAGATGAAACCGTACATCACGAACACGACGCACCTGTTGCACCGCGTTTTGGCCGAGGGGAAGAATATCCTCTTCGAGGCGGCCCAGGGTAGTCTGCTCGATGTCGATCACGGCACGTATCCGTTCGTCACGAGTTCGAACAGCTCGACGACCGGCATCTGGAGCGGTTCGGGCGTGCCGGCGCGGAATCTCAACCGCATTCTCGGCGTCGTGAAGGCGTATACGACGCGCGTCGGTCGCGGGCCGTTTCCGACGGAGCTCGACGATGGCCCCCAAGGCATCGGCGAACGCATTCGCAAGACGGGCAACGAATACGGCACCGTGACGGGTCGGCCGCGGCGCTGCGGCTGGTTCGATGCGGTGGCCGTGCGGCATACCGCAATGCTCGGGGGCGTCGATGAGCTGACGCTCATGTTGCTCGACGTCTTGAGCGTCGTCGACGAACTGAAGATTTGCGTCGCCTATGAAGTCGATGGCCGGCGCACGACGGAGTTTCCCGGCGACGCGTTTCTCCTGGAACAGTGCAAGCCGGTTTACGAAACAATGCCGGGCTGGAAGACCGACCTCACGGGCGTTCGCCAGATGGCCGATCTGCCGGCGGCGGCGCGCGCGTATGTCGCGCGGATCAGCGAACTGGTCGGCAAGCCGGTGTCGATTGTTTCCGTCGGGCCCGATCGCGTGCAAACCATTGCGGTGAGTTGAAGCCATCACAAGCCGAGGATGTCGGACGTGCCAACCGCCACGCTGAAACCGGACACGCTGCAACGTCTCGCGGACGCGGGGCTCGATCCGGCGCGGCTGCCGCGGCATGTCGCGGTGATCATGGACGGCAACGGCCGCTGGGCTCAGCAGCGCGGCCTGCCGCGCATCGAGGGGCATCGTCGCGGCGTCAATGCGGTGCGGGCGATCATCGAAGAATCGTGCCGGTTGGGCATCGAACAACTCACGCTCTACTGCCTTTCGACGGAAAACTGGAAACGGCCTCAGCACGAGATTGAATTCTTGATGGCGCTCCTGCATCAGTATCTTCTCGCCGAGCGCGAAGAGATCATGCGGGAGAACATCCGCTTCACGACGATCGGCCGGCGTCAGGAATTGCCGGCATCGGTGCTCGCTGAGATCGACGAGAATATCCGCGTCAGCCAGGGCAACACCGGCATGACGCTGTGCCTGGCGATCAATTACAGCGGCCGGGCGGAGATGGTCGATGCCGTTCGCGGGCTGGCCGAGCAAGTGAAACAGGGGAAGCTCAATCCCGACGATATCGACGAGAACGCAATCACCGAGGCCCTCTACACGCAGGGCATGCCCGACCCGGATCTCTTAATTCGCACGGCGGCGGAGATGCGGGTCAGTAATTTCCTTCTCTGGCAGATTTCGTACGCGGAACTCTGGGTGACGCCCACATGCTGGCCCGATTTCGACGCCGCCACGCTGCAAGAGGGCTTGCGCGATTACGCCAAACGCGAACGCCGTTTCGGCGGACTGAAGGGTTAACTGCCGCCGCGTCCGCGACGAACCGATCCATCCCGAGGCTCCCCTCATGCTGAGTACGCGACTGTGGATGGGGAGCGTGTTGATCGCTCTCGTCGTCGGCATGCTCGTCTTCGATCAATTCACGCACGGCTATCC
>JBAXFO010000111.1:0-9806 GCA_037139885.1 Planctomycetota bacterium | reverse complement strand
TTTGTTGATGGTGATGGGGCCGCGCAGGCCGTGGAGGAGCACTTTGATCAGGCGAACGTCGAAGCCGCGGGCCACGCCGGGATTGATGCGCGCCGGGTAAACATCTTGCGTTCGGTAGTATTGCAAGCACGCAAGCAGACGGAAGACCGACATGGATACTCTCGGAATAGGCGAGCGGCGACGAGTTCACCGGGCGGAAGTCGATTTTACGGCAGCGTGCGCGGGCGGTCTATGAAAACTCGAATGGGGCGTTATGCCGCTATGACGGGTCTGCAAGGGCGTTTGGGGCGCGCTCCGCGGACGCTTCGCGGGGAATCGCCATGTCATATCCGAAGCGCTCGAAATAGGGACGGCAGACCGAATGGATCGTTTCGATTTCGAAATCGCGCAGCACGGCGCGGAAGCGGCCGATACGGCTGGGGTCGAATTTGCGTCCGACTTGCGGCGTCATGGTGGGGACGCCCTCGTAGTCGTTCAGATCGACTCGCATACGAGCCCAATCGGCGTCGCGGTCGAAGGCGGAAAACGCCATTCCCGTAAAAGCCCGTAATGCGCCGAGCGTCTGTTCCGTGCGGCTCATGAGATCTTCGAAGCGAACGAAGAGAAACCGCTGCGGCTCGCGGGCGGCGGCGAGCATCAAGGGGTCGCCATATACGCAATACATGCGCGCGAGCGCGGCCATGTCGCGATTCTTGACGGCGTCGTTCGTCATGCCCGCTTTGAGTTGCCGCAAGCCGGTCTCGTATTCGGAAACGACCTGATCGCGCGGATCGCGAATGCAGACGATCACCTTCGCTTCGGGCAGTAGGTCGCAGAGATCATCGATGACCAGCGAGAACTCCGGGTTTTTTAGGACGACATGGGAAATCGGCGCGAACCGCTCCTGTACATGCCGCACGAACAACCCGGCCATTTCGGCGAAGTGTCGGCGATAGGCTTCCGGATCATCGAAGTACGATTTGCCGAAGAGTTGGAAATGAAGCCGACCCCACCGGTACGCTTCGACGACGCGCGTGAGAATCTGGGCCTCCGCGAGCATGGGATTGGCCGAAGGATCCGAACAGCAAACGCTCGTGAGCAGCGATGTCCCCGTTCGCCGGGGCCCAGCCACCAAAAACTGTCCCATTCCAATGGCCCCACCTTCGATGTTCGACCGCTTCGGCTCCGCTCCCCCTGATTGTTAACGGAGTCGCAAGATCCGGTCAACCGCGAAAGAAGCCGCAGCGGCGCAGAGTTTGCTAAATGTTTGGCTCGGTCGCTGCGTCCTTCCCGCAAACGGGCGCCGGAAAGGCCAGGCGAGCGGGGAGGAAATCCGCGGGGGCGACGTTTCTCTCGACAAAACCGTGCTATGGTTTGAACAACCCCGTCGACCATAGCCATCGGAAATTTCATCTCTTAGCGAAACAAAGCCGCCCAAGGGCATCACCAGCAGGAAGAGGCGTGATCATGAATTGGCATTTCTCCACCGCGTCCATGCAGGCAACACCGAAACCTGCGTCGAGAAGGCGTCCGGCGTTGGCCGTCGAAGCCCTCGAAGATCGAAGCGTTCCCGCGACTTTGGCGATGGGCTTTACCGAGCAGACTGTCGCTGGCGGCCTGAGCGAGGCGACGGCGATGGAGATCGCTCCGGATGGCCGAATCTTCGTCACCGAGCAGACGGGCAAACTGCGCATCATCGACACCAATAACCAACTCCTCGCCACGCCGTTCGTCACGCTTACGGTCGATTCCGCGGGCGAGCGTGGCCTGCTAGGCATCACCTTCGATCCGCAGTTTGCGACGAATCAATTCCTTTACGTCTATTACACCGTCAATGTCGGCGGCGCGTCCCACAATCGCGTGAGCCGTTTCACCGCCAACGGCAACGTCGCCCAAGCCGGGAGCGAACGCGTCATCGTCGATCTCGAAGTCCTCAGTTCCGCGACCAATCATAATGGCGGAGCGCTGCACATCGGCAAGGACAATAAGCTCTACGTCGGCGTCGGCGAGAACGCGAACGGCGCCAACGCGCAGAGCCTCACGACTCGGCTGGGAAAAATCCTCCGCTACAACCTCGACGGCACGATCCCCACGGACAATCCCAAAACCTTCGGCAGCCTGGGGACGACGTCCGGCATTTACGACGCCATCTGGGCGGTCGGCTTACGGAATCCATTCAGCTTCTCGGTGCAGCCGGGAACGGGGCGGTTGTTCATCAATGACGTCGGCCAAAACACGTATGAAGAGATCGACAACGGCGTCGCCGGCGCCAACTACGGTTGGCCGAACGCCGAGGGGCCAAGCTCCAATCCGGCGTACACCAATCCGGTCTTCTACTACGGCCATGGCTCCGGCACATCGCTCGGCTTTGCGATCACGGGGGGCTCGTTTTACAATCCCGCCACCACGCAGTTCCCCGCCGATTACACGGGCGATTACTTCTTCGCCGACTTCGTCAACAGCTGGATCCGGCGCCTCGATCCCGCCACCGGCAGCGTAACTCTCCTCGCCAGCAATCTCAGCAATCCCGTCGATCTGAAAGTCGACAGCGCGGGCAACCTCTTGTATCTGGCTCGGGGCACCGGCGCCGTCAACAAAATCCAATACGCGGCCACGCCCGAACAGGTCTTCGTCTCGGCCCTTTATCGCGATATCTTGGGACGCACCGGAGCGTCCGTGGATATCGATTACTGGTCGGGCCAGGTCATTTCGCAGGGGCGGAATTCGGTCTCCAATCGGATCTCGCGTTCCCAGGAATCGCTCGGACGCATGGTCGATAATGTGTACGTCCAAATGCTCGCGCGCCCTGCCGATCCAGGCGGCCGTAGTTTCTTTGTGGGTCAGATGGCGAACGGCCAAACGCTGGAACAGATCATCGCCCGCATCGCCGGATCCGGCGAATACGCAAGCCGGGCCACCGCGCTGGAACATACGGGCAACGGCGATGCCGATTTCGTTCGCTCGCTTTATCGGCTCCTCCTGCAACGCACCAACGAAACGGCAAGCCAAGTCAACGACTGGGTGGCGCGAATCGCCACCCGTGGTCGGGACGGCGTCGCCAGCGGCTTCTTGTTCTCCTCCGAATTCCGCGGCAATTCCGTCAGCAGCTTTTACGGCCCCGCCGTGCCGTTGCCCTTCTTCCGCAATTTCTTGAAACGATCCACAGGGCCGACGTCGGGCGAAATCACGGGTTGGACGAACACCGGCGCCGATTTGCTCACCATCGAGGTGTTGTTCGCGAGTTCCGACGAATACTTCGTTCATGGTTGAGCCGTCGATCGCCGAGGGAATCGCTCGCTAGAATGAACGGCATGAACAGCATTCACGACGATGTCGCGATTGAGGAAGTGCGCCGCCAGCTGCGCATCGAGCCCGACGCGCTGCGCCGTTTGCGCAACGCGTTTTACAAGAAGCGCCTCGGCGCCTCGGCCGCTCTCGAACAACTGCCGGCCGACATCCGTTCGCATTTCGCCGCGCGCATCGCCTTTCACGCGTTGACGCAGCACAGCCGCCACGATTCCCGCGTCGACGGCGCCAGCAAGTTGATTTTGCGCACGGCCGAAGGACGGCTGCTCGAAACGGTGCTGTTGCGCATCGCCTCGGGGCGCACGTCGATCTGCGTGTCGTCGCAAGTCGGGTGTGCGGTGCGCTGCAGCTTTTGTGCGACGGGCCAAATGGGCGTCGCCATCGATTTACGACACGAGGAAATCGTCGATCAAATCGTGCAGGCGGGAGAGGCGTTGCTCGCGGAAAAGCGGTCGATTCGCAACGTCGTATTTATGGGGATGGGCGAACCGCTGCTCAACGAAGATGAGGTCACGAAGACCGTCGAGACATTGATCGCTCCGGGGCGGTTTCATCTGTCGCCGGCTCACGTGCTCGTCTCGACGGTCGGCATTCCCGAAGCGTTGACGCGTTTTGCACGCCGATTTCCGCGTGTGGGTCTCGCGGTGAGCCTGCATAGCGCAACGCCCGAGACGCGCCAACGCATCATCCCGCTGGCCCGCAAATATCCGCTCGAACGTTTGCGCGAAGCGATCGAGGCCGCACTCGCCGTCCAGTCCCGGCCGATCATGATCGAGTATTTGCTTCTGGACGGCGTCAACGATACCGATGCGGAACGAACCGCCCTCATCCAGTATCTTGCGGGTCTCCCCGTTCATATCAATTTGATTCCCTACAACCCGATCGCATCCGCTCCGGATCTCGCCGGCACGCCTGAGCCGCGCCGCCGGCAGTTCGCCGCAGCCTTGAGCGCCGCGGGCTTCAAGGTCACCATCCGCTACTCGCTCGGCGCCGACATCGCCGCCGCCTGCGGCCAACTCGTGCAACAAGCGCAGCGGGCGGCGGTGGAGATGTCTTAAAAATCAAGACGGACCGCTCACTTCTTTCCCGCGGTCTTTTCCAACTCGCCGAGGGCGGTCATGGATTTTTTGAACTTGGCCTGGTTTTCTTTGTGCGTGCGGATCATGCCGAGGACGAGGTTGCCCAGTTCGTCGAGTTGCGGTTTGAGCGTACGTTGCAGGGATGTGGGAATGCGGCCTCGTTCTTTCGTGGCGATTTCGTTCGCGAGATTGACCTGAATTTCGGCGTTCACCATCATCTTCGGCACGGCCGATCGCGCCTGCTCGGCCACCTTCAAAGCGCGAGCGATCGTCAGTTGTTCCCCGGACTTGACCATGCCAGCTTCGGTGCGGAACCGGTCTCCCTCGTCGATCGCGATCTTGCCCCAGGTGGTGCCAAAGATGGCGTCGTAGTCCTTGATTTTCTTCAGGATCAAGGTTTTCGATTGGGCGATCATCAGTTCAAATTTCGCCTGCACGTTGTCCCCCGCGTTCAGAATCATTTCGGCTTCATTCGCGGCGGTCTCGGCTTTTTCCGCGTTGACGTCGGCTTCATCCCGGGCGGCGTCGCCGAGCGTGAACGTCGCGTAGACCTTATTCGTGAGGGCTTCGTGCACTTTGACGTCGGCGCCTTCGAGGCCATATTCGCTCGGCGCCAGGTTTCGCTGGGCCGCCCATTGTTTATTGCCCCAGGAGGTGATCATGTCGTCCACCTTTTTGTGGCTGGCCCGGGCGAATTCGGCCATTTTCCCCGCCGCGCCGGCTTCTTCGGCAGCCTTGACTTGCGCTCCGTTGGCCAGCAACTTCTCAGTCATATCGCGATGCTTCTGCGCAGCTTTCAGGTATTTCTTGCCTTCGGACAATTCACCGTCGAGTTCTTTCTTCGCTCCCTTGAACCATTCGAGATAATCGCTCCGGGCTTTGCCGAATGCAGCCAGGCCCAGCGTCATGGTTTTGAGTTGCTCCGTCAGCGAGAGTTCGCTCTTTTCGAGCTCCTTAAGCGACTTCTCCAGAAGAGGCCGTTTTTTCAGCAGCTCTTCACCCTCGGCGCGGAGCTTGTACGATTTGTCTTGCGCCAACTTTTTCTTACCAAGATCCTTTTCCGATTTCGCCAGAGCTTCCGCCTTTTGTTGCTCGGTCGCGATCTTTTTGAAATCGACCTCAAGCGTCTTCAGTGCGGCTCGCGTCTTGACAATCGATTTTTTCTTCAAATCCAGGTCAGCAGCGATTTGGGCGATTTTTGCCATGGCAGGTCACTGTTCCTTGTCGTGTACGGGTATTGCTGTTCGATGCGGGCGACGGTCGATGATCGTAGCATATCTCGGCGAGAAGTGCATCGGTTTCGATTTTGCAGGCGAGGAAAGCTTTCCGCCGAAATGGTCGCTTCCGCGCTCCGCTCTTTGCAGCGTCTCGTCGATCGCGCCAAGCTTCAAGTCCGCGACGGAGTTCCGACCCGGGGCTCAATTCGTCGGCGACTTCGAATCGATTTTCGCATGCCTGCCGCCGCTTCGCCGAAGCACAGCGCTTTTTTTCCGCCCCTTGCCCCTCCCCTGCCTCATTTCCTACAATGTCCGTCTATCTCGTTCCGGTCCGTTTTGCGCCCCGGCTGATTTTCATTGCTCGGGCAGGAGGGTTTGCGTGGCAATCATTCAGGCTCAAGAATTGATCGAAGCCGGCGTCCACTTCGGCCATCGCGCCAGCCGGTGGAATCCGAAGATGCGGCCGTTCATCTACGGCAAGCGGAACCTCATTCATATTGTCGACTTGCGCGAAACCGTCCGCGGTCTGCTGCGGGCTTACAAGTTCATTTCCAAGGTCGCCAGCCGCGGCAGTTTGGTTCTGTTCGTCGGCACGAAGCGCCAGGCGAAGGAAGCGGTCGAACGCGAAGCGGCCCGTTGCGGCATGCCCTATGTCAACGAACGTTGGCTCGGCGGCACGCTCACCAACTACCGCACCATTCGCGACCGCCTCAAGCGCCTCCAGGAACTGGAAGCGATGTGGCTGCCGCACGGCGAAAAGCCGCAAAATGTCGACATGATCGCTTACATGAAGACGATGCTCAACGACACGGGCAAACTCGACATTCACAAGGCTCCGGAGCATTCGCTGGTCCGCACCTATTCGAAGAAGATGGTGTCGCAGCTGAACCGCGAGCTCACGAAAATCACGCGTAATCTTTCGGGCATCCGCGAAATGAATCGCCTGCCCGACGCCATGGTCATCATCGACCCCAAGCGCGAAGACATCGCCATCAAGGAAGCCCAGCGCATGGGCGTCACCACCGTCGCCTTGATCGACACCGATTCGGATCCGGACCTGATCGACCTGCCGATTCCCGGCAACGACGACAGCATCCGCTCGATCGAGTTGATCATGAAGAAGCTGGCCGACGCCGTTCTCGAAGGCAAGGCTTCACTGCCCCCCGAGCAACAGCAACAAGGCCGCGGCCGCCCCGGCGCCCCGAACCCGCGACCGGCGGCGCCTGTCGCTCAGTAGTCGAAATTGTTTCGCCGAATGATGAGCGCCCAATGTCGAGAGAATGACGAAGTCCGCATGACGCATGGCTGTTCGCTGACGCCAACGCCTCGATGAACTCCTTTTCGTCATGCAGACTTCGAACGTTTCTCGACCTTGGGTCTTTTCGTTGTTCCTTTTGCAAGTTACAAGCCTCAAGACTCAGGAAGGACATCCGTCATGGCCGTTACCGCAGCTGACGTCAAGAATCTCCGCGATCGCACAAATCTCCCGATGATGGACTGTAAAGCCGCCCTCACCGAAGTCGGCGGCGACATGGAGAAGGCCGTCGATCTGCTCCGCAAGAAGTTCGCCAACGCCACGGCCAAGTTCGCCGCCCGCGAAGCCGCCGAGGGACGTATCGCCGTGTTCATCGATCCCGTCAAGAAGGTCGGGGCCATCCTGGAGATGCGTTGCGAGACCGCTCCGGTGGTGAAGTCCGACGCCTTCGTCGCCATGGTGAACGATCTCGTCAAGCACATCGCCGAGAAGAACCCCGCCGATGTCGCCACGCTCTTGACGCAAGAGATCTCCGCCGGCAAGACGGTGCAAGATCGCATCTCGGAAGTGATCGGCCTCATTCGCGAGAACATGAAGCCCGAACGTTTCAAACGCGTCGAGGGCGATTTCGGCGAATATATCCATCACGACGGCAGCGTCGGCGTGCTCTTGCAAGTCTCCGGCCCCGGCGACGCGGCCATCCTGCGCGACATCAGCATGCACATCGCCGCTCGTAGCCCCCTGGCCGCTCTGCGGGAAGAAGTGCCCGCCGAGTTGATCGCCAAGGAAACGGAGATCGCCAAGGATCAGCTGGCCAACGACGCCAAGAACAAAAACAAGCCTGCCAACATCATGGAAAAGATCCTCGAAGGCAAGCTCAAGACCTGGTTCGCCGAGAACGTCTTGATCGACCAAATGTTCGTCAAGGACGACAGCAAAACGATCGCCGAGCTCTTCAAGGGCATGGGCGTCAGCCTCAAGGGCTTCACCCGTTATCGCGTCGGCGAGAAGTAAACCTAGGTAAGCCCCCACGCGGCAGCAATACTTGGACGTCCGGTCGTTACCGTTCGTTCACGCATTGCTGCCGCGTTGGCGTTGCTGGGCCGCATCCTGCAAATTTTCTCTTCGGAGCAAGCAAGAACGCCGACAAATCCCGCGTCGATCCGCCCGGCCCATTTCGCTATAGTATCGTCTTGACGATCTCGCTTCCTTGGCATCGGACAAGCGTCATGAAAATCTCACGGTGGCTGGCTGTCGCTGTCGCGCTGAGTCTCGTTGGACCTGCCCGGGCGCAGGACGAATGGGTCGGCAAGCGGGTCATCCTGAAAAAGCCAGGCATTCAGATCGGTTATTCCGACGATACCGGCAAGCAAATCTACGTCGCCGAACTGACCAATCTGTCGTATTCCGTGTTGGCCGACAACCAAGGGTTTCTCCGCGTCACCCATCGCGGCGTCTCGGGTTGGTTCCCCAAGACCGACGCACTTCTGCCCGATGAAGCGATTCCGTTCTTCGGCGAACGGGCCCGGTTGGCGGCTCCCAAAGATAGTTATCCCTTCGCCTATCTGGGCTGGGCTCATCGCGAAAAGCGTCAGTTCGACCTCGCCATTGCCGCGTACGATGCCGCCATCAAACGCGACCCGCGCGCCGACTGGTACAACAATCGCGGCATCCTGCACCTCGATATCAAGAAGCTCGATCTCGCCATCGCCGACTTCAGCGAAGCAATCAAGCGGGCTCCCAAGTTCGTACTTGCTCTGGAAAATCGAGCGGCCACGTACGGCCTCCAAAACAAGGCCAAGCTCGCGCTCGACGACTGGGATGAAGTTCTTCGTCTCGATCCCGGCAACGCCCCGGCCCGCGTCCGGCGCGCGAAGATTTACATCGACCAGAAACAACTCGACAAGGCCGTCGCCGATCTGTCCGCGATCCTCAAAGACGATCCCAAGAACATCCCGGTGCTCATCGATCGGGGCCAACTTTACGTCGATTTGAACAAGGCCGACGAAGCCCTCAGCGATTTCTCCGCCGCCCTGGCGCTCGACGCAACCAATGCGGAAACATACTTGGCGCGCGCGCAAGTTTTCACCGACAAGAAAGAGTTCGGCAAAGCTCTGCTCGATGCGGAAGAAGCCGTGCGCTTGGCCCCGACGCTCTCCGAGGCCCGGGTGGCGCGCGGATGGAATCAATTCTTGAAGGGGGATTTCGAAAAAGCCAACGAGGACTTCGCCAAGGCCGTGGAGATGAACCCGAACCTTCCCGGCGCCTACAACAGCCAGGCATGGCTTTGGGCCACCTGTCCCGACAAGAAATTTCGAAGCGGCCAGAAGGCGGTCGAGTTTGCGGCCAAGGCGCTGAAGCTGACGCAGGGCAAGGAGCCCACCATCCTCGATACGCAGGCGGCCGCGCTGGCGGAGAATGGCGATTTCGATCAGGCCGTGCGCGTGCAGGAACAAGTCATTCGTGCCGTCGCCAACACGCCGCTGGCCGCGGAAGCCCAGACCCGGCTCGAACTGTATCAGAAAAAACAACCCCACCGGCAAGCGATCGCGAAATGAATTCCAGAGCCCAGGGTCGCCGACCTCGGGTTTTGAAACCTCTCACTTCTGCTGATAGCGGTCGAGAGCCTTGCGCCGATGCCGGTTGAACAGGCCGAGGCTCATGAGTTCGTCTTCGATTTGGGCGGTGGTTAACGTCTCGCGTTCCGTTCGCCGAAGCGAGCGAGCCACTTCCTCGACGAGCAATTCGTCGAGCATCTCTTTGCCGCGCTGGAGAAGTTTGCGGATGTTCTCGGCCGTGAATTCACGCCCGAGCTTTTCGCTAAAGACGCGGGCCATTTCTTCGGACCGAGCCTCGTCGTGCGTGGCCTTGTATTGCACCAACGAATAGTACGGCTTCCCGGTTGCTTCCTCATGGCTCTGGAGGCTTTTCCAGGCCTGGTTCATGAGTTCGTCTTTCCAGGCCTGGCGG
>JBAXFO010000110.1:0-9846 GCA_037139885.1 Planctomycetota bacterium | reverse complement strand
GTACCGGCATTACCGCGTCGTGCGCATGGTCCGCAAGGGGCAGCGGATGCTGAAGCAAATGTTCGACGAGCTCGTGCAGCATCCCGACATGCTCCCGGCCCGTTATCTCGAACGAGCCCGCCAGAGTTCGACGCACCGCACGGTCTGCGATTATCTGGCGGGCATGACCGACCGATTCGCTCAGGAAGAATACATAAGACTGTTCCATCCGACCCCGGCTCCATAGATTATGAGGGTTCGCTGAGAAGCCGTCTGAGAAACGTGTGGCGGCGGTTGTTTTCCTGCCCGGACGCGTCGAACTCCGCGTGAGATCGATCGCCTCGGTCCGCTGGAGCAGGACGGAACGCACCAACCGCTTCCCGATCTTCCCGCCTCAATGCCGTGCGTCTCCGTACCCGCAGTTTGATGGAGGTCGATGGTGATTCCCAAAAGCATACGTGAATGGACTTCCGGTTCCTCGGCGAAATTCTTCGGCGGAGCCCCCACGTTCATACTGTGGCTGGTGCGGTTCTTCTTCATCATCATGTCGATCGGCATCGCCACCACGCTGCTCCTTTACGTCGAATTGCGCAGCAGCGGCCCAATCCCCGGAGCGGTCAGTTTTCTGGGCATCATGGCGATTTGCGGAGGGGTGATCGCCGGCGACATCCTGACGCGCAACAAACAGATCACCACGATCTCCGCCGTCTTCTTCGGCCTGCTCATGGGGTTCATCCTCTCGGCGCTCCTCTGGCAGTCGCTCGAACCGATCATCAACGACTATCTGGGGGATGTGGGCAGAATTAAACGCATTTTCCCGCTGTTCACGACATTAATTACCTGTTATCTGGCGGTGTCCTTGCTGTTGCAAACGAAGGACGACTTTCGCTTCCTTATCCCTTATGTCGAATTTTCCAAGCAGCTCAAAGGGGCAAAGCCGCTCGTTTTGGATACGAGCGTCATTATCGACGGGCGGATTGCCGATATTTGCGATACCGGGATTATCGACACGAAACTGGTCGTGCCCCGCTTCGTGCTGCAAGAGTTGCAGGGGATCGCGGATAGTTCCGACAAGATCAAGCGGAATCGCGGTCGGCGCGGGCTCGACATCCTGAAACGGATGCAGGGCAACCCGAAGATCGAGGTGCAACTCCACGAAGCGAATCTCGTGGAGATGCGCGAGGTGCTGAAAGTCGACGAGCGCCTGGTGGTGCTCGCCAAGCATCTGGGCGGCCGGGTGGTGACCAACGACTTCAACCTGAACAAGATTTGTCAGGTGCAGAATGTCGAAGTCATCAACCTCAATGAGCTTTCCAACGCCCTCAAACTGGTGGCGTTGCCGGGCGAATTGCTGTCGCTGAAGATCGTCAAGCAAGGCGATCAATTCGCTCAGGGCGTGGGGTATCTGGACGACGGCACCATGGTGGTCGTCGAACAGGGCCGCAATGCGATCGGCCAGGAAGTGCCGGTCATGGTGACCAGCGTGCTGCAAACTCCGGCGGGCCGGATGGTTTTCGGCCGCATCGAAAATCGCGCCGCCGCGGCGACAGCCCCCTGACACGGCGGCCGTCCCGTCGCCGGCCTGGGCAGACGGGAAGGAGGACGCCGTGCTTCGCTGGTTCATGCCGACGTTCTTCCTCTGTACCAGCGCGGTCCTTCTCGCCCAGGCTCCCGGCGTTTCCACATCCACCGCGGGCAACGTCAAGAACGATCTCGAACTCGTCCAAAAACTCAACGCCGCCCGCAAAGATTATCAAACCACGCTCGAACAACTCCGCGTTCTCTATCTGCAAGCCGGCGACGTCGAACGCGCCCGCTGGGCCGAAGACGAACTTCGGCAATACCACCGCATCCCCAAGTTCGCATTTCGGCTTGAATTGGACGTACCGCCGCCGGGGCTGACCGGCAAAGACAACGTCCCCGAGGCCAACCAGCTTTTGATTCGCGCGCTCAGCTTCAAAGACAAGGGCTGGAGCACCGACGCCATCGACAATCAACGCCGAACGGAGATTTTGCTCCAGGAATTGCTCTCGAAGTATCCCAACAGCAACAAGATTTCGGACGCCGCTTACAATCTGGGCGATCTGTACGAGAAGGCGCCTTACAAGATGTATCGCCGGGCCGCGCTTTATTTCGAACGCTGCTTCCAGTGGAACTCGAATACGACCTATGACGCCCGTTTGCGAGCGGCACGGTTGTACGACAAACAAACGCTTGACCGCGCCCGGGCCATGGAGCTTTATCGCGAAGTCACCACGCACACCGCCGATTCGAAGCAGCTTCAAGAAGCCCAGCGCCGGCTGACGGAATTGGGCACGAAGTGAGCACGAGTTTTGTCGTGAAATGACGTTCGGTTGTCAGACATTTCTGTGAGATAATGACAGGTTGGGGTGAGCGCCCCATGGAGCATTCACCGGCCGTCAATCACCGTAACAAACGGTCCTCGCTGACGGCAGCGTTCCACCCCGCACGCGGCTGCGACACGAAAATTTCTCGATTCTTCGACGCGGCGACATACCGCCCCGAGGCGCGGATGCCTCTTTCGCGTGGTATCGAGGAAATCGCCATAACCATTCCCGGCTCCTCGGCGTAGAATTCGGAAACCGGCGCACGTGCCTTTGCGACGCGTTCTTAACGAGGAATCCGAATGGTCCCCTCCTTCTCGACTCAAGGCTTGTCGCTGGTGATTCGCTCGGCGCTGGCGCTCAGCGTGTTGTTCGCGAATCTCGCGTGCTCGTCCGCCCAAACGCCGATCGTTCCGAAAGTCGTCGCTCAAGCCGGCGACATCCATCTGGCCCTGGGCAATCCCAGTCAGGCGAAGCACGATGCCGACGATCCGAACAATTACCTGATGATCAAGCCGCAATTCGCCCTTTCTTACAACAACAAACGGGGCACGCCGAACTGGGTCAGCTACTATCTCAAACGGGCCGACATGGGCCGGGCGCCGCGGCCGCAAGGATTTTCCCCCGACGACTCTCTGCCGCGGACGTTTCATCGCGTCTTCCCCGGCGATTACTTTTACAACGCCACGGGCCTGACTCGCGGCCACATGTGCCCGAGCAGCCACCGCAACAACACCGAAGCCAACGCGCGCTCCACGTTCGTGATGACCAACATGGTGCCGCAGAGCGAAGAGCTCAACGGCGGCTCTTGGGAAGGTCTGGAGAGTTATTGCCGCGATCTGTGTTTCGATGAAGGCAAGGAGATGATGATCGTGTGCGGCCCTCACGGCCAGGGAGGCGACACGCCGCGCGGGCATATGTTGACGGTGGGCAATGGCCATGTCATCGTTCCCAAAGTGACGTGGAAAGTGGTCCTCATCGTGGACGGCGGCGGCGCCCGCGGTCCGCTCGCCCGGGTGAACGCCAAATCGCGGCTCATCGGCGTCATCATGCCCAACACGCGCGAGCCGAACGAGAACGTGCCCTGGACGAAATATGTCGTCGCTCCGAGCGAGATCGAAACGTTGACCGGTCTTACTTTCTTCGACAAGGTTCCCGCGGAAATCATTAACCCGCTCAAGAAGAAAGTCGATGAAGCTCGAAACGGTCCGCTCGGCGATCGCGAATACGCCCGGGCGTTGGCAGCCCGCGCGGAAACTGTCGCGCTGGATGTCGTTCGCCGCATCGAGTGAATTCCCCGACTCCGCCCACGCACTCAAACTCTTCCGCCGCGTTCGAGGACCGCATGTCAAAAGCCGCGCTCACCGCCCTTCGCAAAGCCACCAAGGGCTTGCTCTACATGAGCGAGAAGGACGCCCCGTTCAAGGTGATTTCGACCAAAGAAAGCACCGCTCCCACGAAGGCCAACGTCGCCGAAATCTTGCATCTGCCGACGGAGAGTCCCGTGGAGGAGGTCGCTTTCACGAAGTTTTTCGCCGAACTGACGAAGCCGCAAAAGTGGCACGCGGAGGACGACAAGGCAGTGATCAAACGCTATCAAGATTTGCTGGCGGTGTTGCGCGAGCATTTAACGGGGCTGAAAGTCTTCAAAATCGGTAAAGTTCGCGTCAAGATCGCAATTTTAGGGCAGAATGCATCGAAGGAGTGGATTGGGTTGGAAACCGATTCTCTCGAAACCTAAACGTTCGCTTTTTGCCGCGAAGATGGGCTGTTGCCACGGGGAAGGCTCACGTACAATAGCCCGGTATCCGATGGGAATTATTGACGCATCCTCCCCCCCATTCATTCCATTATTTTGGGCAGTCATTTATGAGCACAAACCCAACCGCACGACCTTCCTTCCTCACGGCCGTGAAGAACTGGTTCGGCGCCCCCGCGACGGCCCCCACCGGGCCCGATTCGGAACGAATCGACTGGTCGCGAGCGATTCCCTATATCGGCATTCACCTCGTTCCGTTGGGCGTGATCTGGGTGGGCTGGAGCTGGCCCGCGGTCGTGATGGCGTTCGTTCTTTACGTCGTCCGCGTTTTCGCCCTCACGGGCTTTTACCATCGGTATTTTTCCCACCGCTCTTTCAAGGTGGGGCGGATCACGCAATTCGTGTTCGGCTGGATCGGCTGCACGGCCGTGCAAAAAGGGCCCCTCTGGTGGGCCGCCCATCATCGCCATCACCATGCTCATTCGGACGACGAACAGGACATTCACTCGCCCCGGCACAAGGGCTTCTGGTTCGCTCAGGTGGGTTGGTTCTTGACGCCGCGTGCGACGCCGACGAATTACCGCATGGTTTCGGACTTCGCGAAGTTCCCCGAAATCCGCTGGCTCGATAAATACGACCTCGTCCCCCCCGCGATTTTGATCGCCATGGTTTACGTGCTGGGCCTGGTCTTCGCTCATCAATGGCCCGAATTGGGCTGCACCGGCTTGCAGATGGTGGTTTGGTTCTTCGTCTCGACCGTGTTCTGCTATCACGTGACCTATCTCGTCAACACCGCCACCCACCTGATCGGCACCCGCCGTTACAAGACCAAAGACGACAGCAAGAACAGCCTCATCATCGCCCTGCTCACCTTCGGCGAAGGCTGGCACAACAACCACCACTACTACCCGAACTCGACTCGCCAGGGCTTCTTCTGGTGGGAAATCGACTTCTCCTACTATTGCATCCTGCTCCTCAAAGCCTTCGGCCTCGCCTGGGATATCCGCGGCGTGCCGCATCGGATTCAGTTCCCCCAACCGAAGCAAGTTCCCATGGAAGTGAAGCCGGCGACCCAGTCGTAAGACGCTGGATCGCTTCAGTCACAAAACGAGCCGCCGCTCCCTTCGAGCGGCGGCTCATTTTTTTTTAAACTGCCCCACCCGAGGGAAGCGCTACACCATACCCCAACGCCGGCGCAGGTACCATTCCGTACACAGACAGCCGATGTAAACGACCAACGCCACGAGTACGGTCGAGCGCCACAGGGTTGAGAACTGATCGCCGATGCTGTCGCTGGGGGGATTGCGGCGCCAGTCGGGCCAGTGGCTGATCTTCGTTTCCACGGGCGTTTGGCGGGCTTGCAGTTCGTCGAGGAGGTGAAGGAAGGTGCGCTCGTCGGCCCGGGCGAACGCGCCGTCGGCGGCGGCGGCGAGCTTTTCGAGGAAGTCGTGGTCGGCGGCGGGGCGGAGCAGTTCGCGGTCCGTCTCCGTCACGACGAAGCGGGCCACATCGCGTCCCTCGGTGGGTTTCCCGAGCGGCGTCGTCCCTTTGCCCTCGACGTGGAACGTATATTCGCCCGCGGTCGGCGGCGTCCACGAGCCGCGCGGATCGGCGCCGACGGGGATGGGATACTCTTCGCCGCGCGGACCGACGATCTTGGCCGTGAATTTGGGGTTGGGAATCTCAACGCCGCGAAAGCCGACGCGAAAGGCGATCGGCCGCGGGCGTTCGATGCGGCGCTGATCGAGTTCGACGAACACCGAGCCCTGGCTGTTTTCCTGCTGGGCGAGCCAGAGCATCATCTGCCTCCAGAAACGTTCGTAGGCGGCGACGGCCTCGGGCGTGCGGCGCCACGACTGCCAGGTGGTGTCGACGGGGAAGGCGAGGACTCGGCCTTTGCCGCGCACGATGCCGGCCAGCACGGCGTTGTCCGTGCCGTCCTGCATGGCGAAGACGGTGCTGCGCGGATCGCGCGTGCCCGGCTGCGTCATGCCTTCGAGCGGAGCCATGACTTTGTCCCAGATCTGCTGATTCGACTTCGCGTCGTCGGCCAGCTTGAACAGATACTGGAACCCTTCGGGCGTGGGCGCGACGCGGACTTTGCCTTCAATCTGCCCGGCCCGATCGAAACGCACGGGGAAAAGATCGGCGATGAGCGACGCCTGCCAGTCGCTGTTGCCGAAGGTTTCATAGCCGCCGAGCATGACCAGGCCCATGCCATGATTCTGCACGCGATCGCGCACTTTCGTCATGACGCCGAAGTCCCCGAAGCGGGCGGCCGAGATATCGCCGATCACGAGAACATCGTAGGCGACCTGATCGAAACGGTAGGGGTCGACGTCAAGCTTCTCGGGCGAGGCCGATTTGCCGCGTTCGACATAGACGACTTGAAAGCGCCGATCCTTGGCCAGGGCGTGGCGGATCGCGAAGACTCCTTCGAAGGCGCGCTTCTTCCCTTCGACCCAGAGGATGCGGACGCCATCCTTGCTGACATAAGCGAAAGTGCTGATTTCGTTGTTGAGCTCGGACGTCTCGCCTGGGAGTTTCGCCGCCTTGACGGTGATCTTGATTTCGCCTTGAGTATCGGGGGCGTCGGTCTCGAACGTGACGACATTGTCGGCCGCCTGGGTCAAGCGTTCGGGCCGGGAGAGAACCTTGACCATCTTCTTGGCCGCGCGATCTTCGATCCACAAGCTGACCTCGGTCTGGGCGTTCTCGAAGCCGGGGGCCTGGATGATCGCTTTGACCTTCATCTTTCCCTTGGCGAGAATCGGTTGCGGCTCGACGAGAATCTGATCGACGAAGATATCTTTGTCCTGCCCCGTCGTGGTCGGCTGCCCGACGCCGAACGTCATGAGAGGCCATTTCCCGCGAAAGCCGGCGGCTTTTTGCAACGTACGGGCCGGGTCGCCGGTGTCGACGCCGTCGCTGAAGACGAGCATGGCCTGCACGGGAAGATCGCCGCCCGCTTCGCGGCGCAGGTCGTCGAGCCAGCGGCCGATGTCGGTCGACTTGCCGTCGGGCGCAGCGGCGGGGTCGTAACGCTTCACCTCGTCCGCCCCCTGAAAGACGACGAGCTCCACCGTCTTTTCCTCGGCCAGCTTGCGGAGAGCTCCTTGAATGCGTTCGTTCGCGAGGAGATCTTGCACGCGTTTCAGGCGGGTGACATTGTTGAACTCGTCGGCGACGCTCATGCTTTTGGAGACATCGACCAGAATGAACAACCGCGAGGGATCGACGGCGCTCTCTTCCTCGCGCGCGATCGAGGGGCGCAGCATGAGCAAGACCGTGACCGCGAGCGCGAGCAGCCGTAAACCCAGGACGATGAACAACCGCCGCGACGAGGAACGGCGCACGCCGAGATACGTCCAGACCGTGATCGCGACGACCAGGGCCGCGGCTCCGGCGAGCAGCATCCACCCCGTGCTGGGCGACACGCCCGGCCAGGCGGGATCGATCGTCAATGACATGCGTGCGAACATGGAACCCCTTGAGAGTCAGCGAGCCGTCATGGCCGCATCGTCGCGACGATAGAACCGATTCGCCAGCAGATTTTCGAGCGCCAGCATCACGAGGAGCGCCACCATCAAGATCGGGAACAATTCGACCGGTTCGTTCAATCGTCCTTGCAGCAGCTGGCGCACGTTCGAACTCCGATCGGGCGCGATGCGTACGCCGCCGCCGAAGAGATTCTCGATGTCGACCGCCGGCCAGGGCGTGAGGTCGATTTCCTCCGAAGGCAGGTTCATGCTGAACGCCGCGACGACGGCCTTGTTCGTATTGAGAATTTGATAGTTGCCCGGCTGCGTGGCCAGCGGAAGCGCGACGCGGGACAGCTTCTCATCGACCACAACCGGGCCCGTCTCGGGACCGCGCAGCGCGAGCGGGCCACGGCCGGCCAAGGCGCGCGTCGGCAGGCTGGGCTCTTCGGCGCCGAGGAGGAAATTGACGCGTACCGGATCGAGTTCGCCGGTGAGATGGCGAACCATCAAACCAGTGACGACGACATAAAACGAATGCAGCGTTTCGAGGTAGGTATTCCATGCGGGGTCGCGGAGATCGAGCGGCGTGGTGAACTGCAGAACTTTGCCGGCGCCGAGCGTGCGTTCCAGGAGAGCCGGGCTGCGGGCGAGGTCTTGATAGCGGATGAGAACCATGTCGGGAGCGGCCGGCTTGGTTTCCCAGAAGGCGAAGACCCGCGGCGGAAACTTGATGAAGTCGATGCCCTCGTCGAGGTTCCAGCGCTCGAACGGTTGCAAGAGCGGATGGCGGAAGACGCCTTTGAGCTGCCAGTCCCAGCGCGTGCCGGCGTTCTTGTCGCCGATCTTGCCGAGGCGGACGGGTTGTTGATAGACGCCGGGCAGAACGGCCTGGGCCGCCGCGGTTTGATAAGCCGCCGCCTTCATTTCCTCGCCGCCCGGAATGATCCCGACGCCGCCGCCCCCCTTGGCGAAACGCCCGATCTCCTTCCACAGATTCTCGCTCGGCGCGGGCACGGCGAGCAGAAAGACGGCGTCGTATCCCGGAGGAATGCCCGCTTCCACGGCCTCGGGGCTGCGAACATCGACTTGCACCTGATGCACCTGCAAGGCCCTCGCGAAATCGCCGTCGGCCGCGGTCGTGATGACGAGGGCCTTGCGCGGCGGCCGGACGACGATCGTCGCAAAGCGTTGGTTGTCGATCGCCAGGATATCGCGAACGTTGACGGCGAACTCGAACGAATGCGACCCCGGCGGCAGCTTCAGAGCGGCGGTATCGATCTCGACCGGCACGTTGTCGCGCGAGTCGACCTTGATCTCGCGCGTCGCCTTGAACGCGCCGGCGGTGAGCATGGCCTGGAAGTCTTGTCCGAGCGCTTGGAGCACGGGACGTAGCAGAATCGTTTCGCCAGGCCGCACGTATTCCCGAAGCGCTCCCGTGGCCGTCAACGGCCATTCGATATCGAGGATGGCCAGGTCGCGGGGGGGCTCGAGGCCGACATCGAACCACATCGTTTGAAAGCCGTTCAGCCGGGCCAGCACGGCACGAACGCTGGCGCCGAGTTTGTCGTCCACCGCACTGCGCTTGAGCAGTTCGCGTATGGCCGAGCGCGTTTGTTGAAGCGCTTGCAAGGGCCGGCCCTGAAGGGGATAAGCCGCCGGTCCAAGACGGACCACGGTATCGCGCAGCTCGACGAGGAGTTCTTTAAGGGGACCGTCGCCGTCTTTGAGTTGCGCCACGGCGGCGTTGATGTCGGCCTTGGCGTCGACGAGGCTCTCGCGCGGCACGGGAATCAGATCGGCCGCTTCGAGCGTCTGCGGAGTCTGAGCCGAGTTCCAGGCCCCGCGCGTCGTATCCGAGAAAACACAGAGAAGGCGCGGCAAGCGGGAGCCGGCTTCGTCTTCGCGTTTGTTGGCGAGTTCGCTCAGCAAACGCAGGGCCGCCATCACGGAGCGAGGCATGGGAGGGCTCGCGGGGAGGATCTTGAAATTCTGGATGCGCTGCCGGGCTTGCATGGGCGTCGCCGACCAATCGCCGCGGACATCGCTGGATGAGAGCGCCGCCACCCGACTGCCGGCGGGAAGCTCGTCGAGCAATTCGAGGGCTCGTTTTTTGGCGTCGTCGAGGCGGGAGCGGTTGTCGCTGCTGCGGGCGTCCATGCTGGCGGAGATGTCGATCACGATGACGGCGGCCACCGGCGCTTCGCTGTTGAGGCCGAGGTTTGTCGAGAGGAGCCGTGGCCTGGCGATGGCGGCGATGATGCCGGCGATCAGCGGCATGCGC
>JBAXFO010000109.1:0-9870 GCA_037139885.1 Planctomycetota bacterium | reverse complement strand
GTGCGCAAAATCGATGTCGACAGCGAACCGCAACTCGCACGCATGTACAAGGTCAGCTCCATCCCCCGCCTGCTCATTTTCGTCGACGGCAAGATCGCCCGCGATCATGTCGGCTTCACCCGCGAATCGATCCTGCGCTCGGACTTGCAGGAATTGACCCGCAAGTAACGCAACATAAATGTTGGTTCAGCCAATCTCCGCCAGGTCGAGCGTTTGGCCGTAGCGTTCCAAAACGGCGGCTCGCAGCGCCGCATGTTCGGGCGATTTTAAGCCGGGATCGGCGAGAATCAGGTCCCAGGCATCGGTGCGGGCGGTGTCGAGAAGCTCACGGTCGTGCAGCAAATCGCCGATTTCGAGATCGCCCAGGCCATGTTGACGCGAGCCGAAAAACTCGCCCAGGCCGCGCAGGCGGGCGTCTTCCTCGGCCAGCTTAAAGCCATCGCCGGTGCGGGTGAAAATCTTCAGGCGTTCCTTGGCGTCGTCGGTGATCGAACCCGTGAAGAGATGGCATTCGCCCGGCGACAAACCTCGACTGACCCGCCCCCGCAACTGATGCAATTGCGAGAGCCCGAATCGCTCGGCGTGTTCGATGAGCATCACCGTCGCGTTCGGAATGTCGATGCCGACTTCGATGACCAGCGTGGCCACGAGTAAGTCGACCTTGCCGTCGCGGAACTCGGCCATCGAACGTTCTTTGTCGTCGGCGGATTGTTGGCCGTGCAAAAGACCGACGCGAAACTCCTTGAACGGCCCATCGCGCAATTGCGCGAAGACGCCCTCGGCCGCCTTCAGATCGAGCGTTTCGGATTCCTCGACGAGCGGGCAGACGACGAACGCCTGCCGGCCTTCACGGAGGCGTTTGCGGATGTCTTCCTCAATGCGTTCGCGCTCGGCTTCGGAGTGCCAGCGCGTCTTCACCGGTTGTCGGCCCGGAGGCAGTTCGCGGAGCACGGAAACGTCGAGATCGCCGAAGACGGTGAGGGCGATGGTGCGCGGGATGGGGGTCGCCGTCATCACGAGATAATGGGCCTGACCGCCGAGCTTGCGGATGCGGGCGCGCTGATGCACGCCGAACTTGTGTTGTTCATCGATGACCACCAGGCCCAACTTCGCGAACCGGACATCGTCTTGCACGAGCGCCTGCGTGCCGACGACGAGATCGACGGCGCCCTCCTTGATGGCGGCCAGGGCCGCTTCCCGTTCGCGCGCCGGCAGACCGCCGGTCAAGAGAAGTCGCCGCACGCGGCTCTTCTCGAGCATGCGGTCGATGGTCTGCCAGTGCTGGCGGGCGAGAACTTCCGTCGGCGCCATCAAAGCGACTTGATGCTTGTTGGCGACGGCGACCAACATCGCATACACCGCCACGGCCGTCTTCCCCGCGCCGACGTCCGCCTGCAAAAGGCGCTGCATCGGCTTGGCGCTCCCCAGATCTTTGCAGATGACGCGGATCGCCCGGTCTTGATCGCCCGTCAGTTTGAACGGAAACAATTTGCGGATGTGGGCGTCGATGACCGCATCGACGGGCAGCAGCGGAGCCGGCTGCCGATCGCGCAGATCGCGCCGCCGCGCCGCCAGCGCGACTTGCAACGTGAGAAATTCCTCGTAGATGAACCGCCGTTTCGCTTGCAACGCCTGGGCGACGACTTCCGGAAAGTGCATCTGCCACAACGCCTGGGACACTCCCGGAAACTTCCGCTTCTCGAGCATGCTCGCAGGCAACGCTTCCACGACATGTTCCGCAGCCAGGGCGAGCGCTTGCCGGAGGGCGTCGCGCAGATCCTCGGCACGCAGGTTTTCCGTCAGCGGATAAATCGGAATGACGTTCTGGTTGGGCCCGGCCTCGGTCGGTTCGAGAATCTCGACGCGCGGATGTTGGATGCTCCAGTGATTGCGAAACCACTTCGGCTTGCCGCTGAAGGCGACGCGCTGCCCATAACGAAATTGTCGGGGACAGACATTGAACCACGTGCCCGCGACGACCCGCCCCTTGCCGTCCGAGATGACGACCTGCATCACGCGCCGGCCATCGGCGAGCTCCTTGCTCTCCAGCTCGACGACCTCGCCGATGATCGTCTGCATCTCCCCGGCCAAGATCGCATCGATTTGCGTGACGTTGCTCAGGTCGTCGAACGAACGCGGAAAGTGAAACAGCAAATCGCCGATGGTCTTGATGCCGAGATTCGCCAACAACTCCCCCCGCCGCGACGCAACTCCCCGGAGGGAATCGACCCGCTGAAGAAGGACCGGATGTCGAAACGAACGCGGCATATCATTATGTTAGCGAGCAGGACGCGGCGAGTGGGGCGTGCCGGTGAGGAGCCCGCGTCAGCGATCAAGATTTGAGCCAAGAATTTTTTGCCCCAAACGACAAATCTCCAAAAACTCACGAGGCATCGCATGACGCGCATCTCCCTCTTGCTCACTCTCATCGCCTTCAGCGCCCCCGCTTTCGCCAGCGAGCCCGAAGCCGGCTCGATCAAATTTATCCCCCTCGGCGCTCAAGCCGACATCCCCGAGCGGTATCGCCTCGCTCCGCATGAATTCGCCTGGACGATGACGCCGAAAGCCGATTGGCCGATCACCGGCGTGGAGATGTTCGACGTCCGCTTCCCCTCGCCGGTGACGACGAAGCATGTCGAGAACAACACGGTTTATGCCGAGTATTATCGCCCCAAGACGAAGGGCCCGCACCCGGCGGTGATCGTTCTCGACATCACCGGCGGCAGCCAAAAACTCTCGCGCACGATCGCCCGCCATCTCGCCCAAAACGGCATCGCCGGCCTTTTCGTGCAGATGGCGTACTACGGACCGCGCCGCCCTCCGAACAGCAAACTGCGAATGCTGTCGACCGATGTCGATCACACGATCGAAGCCGTCCGGCAGACGGTCCTCGATCTCCGCCGAGCCACGGCGTTTCTGGAAAGTCGGCCCGAAATCGACCCCAAACAACTCGGCATCATGGGAACCAGCCTCGGCAGTTTCGTGGCCGCCCTCGCGGGTGAAATGGAACCCAAGCTCAGCAAAGTCTGCGTCCTTCTGGGAGGCGGCGGCTTCGTCGACGCCTACTACGACGACCTCCGCGCCGCTCCCTTCCGCATCGCCTACGAGCTCACGGGCGGGAGCCGCAAAGCGGTCGAGAAATGGCTCGCCCCCGTCGACCCTCTCACGCACGCGGATTTGTTGCGCAACCGCAAGCTGCTCATCGTCGGGGCCCGACACGACGAAATCGTCCCCGCCAAGATGGCCGAGAATCTTTGGAACGCCACCGGCCGGCAACAGATCATCTGGCTCGACGCCGGCCACTACACGGCCGCGGTGTATCTGTTGACGAGCCTCTCGCATGTCGTGGAGCATTTTCGGTCGAAGTGAAAACAGCGCTCGTCGGCGCCTGTCCGTGCGCCGACGAGTCGAACCGTCGCCGTCATTCGCCTTGCAACGCCTTCAACAATTTCTGCAAGGCATCGGTCGCTTCGCGCATCACTTCCGGTTTCGGCATGGGGATCTGAAGGAAGCTCCGCCCGGTCTTGTCGTCGCGGATGACAGTCGGTTGCGACACGTTAGGCTGGGCCTTCGTCGCTGCGGGCGCGGCGAATTGCTGCAGCAACGAGAGGCCCGCTTGCATCAGCCCGGCCCAGGGGGAATCGTTGTCGCTTGCGGCGGTGGCGGCGGGTTCGGCGTTTGCTTCGGCGGCCTGAACTTCGGTCGAGGGTTCGGGGATGCCGGCCGTCGTTTGCTCGACGACTTCCATGAACTTGGTGAGTCGGCTGCCGCCAAACGAGATGTCTTTCTCTCCCCCATCGAGCACGCCCGCGAACAGCGATTTCTTGAAACGCAGCACTTCCAGCATGCCGTGTTCGATCGTCCCTTGCGAGACGAAGTTGACCACCTGCACCGGTCGCCGTTGGCCGAGACGATGCACGCGGCCGATCCGCTGTTCCAGCACGGCTGGGTTCCAGGGCAGATCGAGATTCACCACGGTCGACGCGAATTGCAAGTTGAGCCCGACGCCGCCGGCATCGGTCGACAAAAACACCCGGCATGCGTCGTCGTCGCGGAAGCGGTCGATGAGCTCCTTGCGCTGCGATCCGGGAACGCCGCCGTGAAAGAGGACATGGCCGATCTCGCTTTCGCGCAAACGATGCTGGATCAACTCGTGCATCTTCAGCCATTGACTGAAAACGACGACCTTCGTTCCGGGCGTCTCCAGCATCTCGTCGAGCAGCGTCGCGAATTCATCGGGCTTCACGCTGTGATCGTCGGTCGGATCGAGGAGGTACGAACTGTCGCAGGCCATGCGCATGTTTTGCAGGCAGATCATGAGGCGTTGTTTGTCGGCTTCGGACAAGAAGCCGAAGCGGCGCCACTTCTGCACAATGCGGGCGACCGCGTCCTTGTTCTCGGTGTGGTGCTTGAGTTGCAGCTCGGTCATGGGGACGAAGATGGTCTGATCGAGCCGGCCCGGGAGTTGATCGGCGACGATGTCCTTCTTGCGGCGCAAGAGGATCGGTTCGAGCGAGGCGCCGAGCTGGTCCAGGTCTTTATAACCGATAACTTTGCCGACGCTGTCGAGCACTTGATGGTCGTGCAGCAGGCGAAAGGTCGGGCCGAGGCGGAAGCGGTCGACGAATTGCACGATTGAGACGAGTTCTTCCAGGCGATTTTCCAGAGGCGTACCTGTAAGCACAATGGCATAAGGAGACGTGATCTTCTTGACGGATCGGGCCACGCGCGTGGACCAGTTCTTGATGCGCTGGGCCTCGTCGAGAATGACGAGGTCGGGCGCCCAGCCGGCGATCAGATCGAGATCCATGTGGACGGTATCGTAGTTCATGATCTTGACGGCGACGGGCTCGCGGAATTGCTGTTCGCGCTGGGCGCGCAGGCCGGCGATCACTTGCGATTCGCGGTTCGTGAACTTGGCGATTTCGCTGTGCCACTGATGTTTCAGCGAGGTGGGGCAGAGAATGAGAATGCGTTCGACGCCGAAATGCTGAGCCATGATCTCGGCACCGGCCAGAGCCTGAATCGTTTTGCCCAGCCCCATTTCATCGCCGATCAGACAACGCCCGGCACGAGCCGCGAAGAGAGCGCCTTCCGCTTGATAATCGTATAGCGGGACTTTCATCAAGCTCTTGAGGGCGGCGCTTTTGGGCCCGCGCGGGAACGCCTTGGCGAGCGTGGCCGTGCGGAAGGCGGCATCGCGAATCTCGGCCAAGTACTGGCGGACGTCGTCCCGGCAGCGGACTTCGTGAATGTCCGCCGCCTGGGCGAGGAACTCCTCGAGGGTCTCGACGGCCGCAGGGAGCAAGACGCCGTCGTCGTCGAAGTAGCGATTGAGCGTGCGGGCGAGCGCTGTCGGCATGTCGCCGCCGGCACGAAAGCGGACCTCGCGTTGGCTGCTGTACTGTAAGAAGACTTCGCTGTAGGGAGGTTGATAGCCCCTTTCGAAGACGGCTTTGCCATGCCGGCGCTGGAGCTTCGCGAGCGCGAATTCGAGGTGCTTGCAAGTGCCCAGGGAGTTGGTCGCGAAATCGCCGCACGAGCAATAGTTCTCGCCCGGATTCGTGCCGCGAATCACCAGGCGGTACGACGATTGACTTTGCGGATTGGCGAGTTGAAATTCGGAATAGACCGGATGATCGCCCATGTTGGTGAGGACGAACGCCTGGGCCTGACCGAATTGTTTGCGAAGCTCCCGCTGCCAATCTTCGAGGGCCATGCCGGCGGGCTTGTGCGTGCGCGACAGCTTCAAGGCCTTCTTCTTCGAGCGGGCTGCCGATTTGCGGGACGCGGGCTTCGCTGCCATGACGGGGGCGCTCCTTCGAGGGATTGGCGTGATCGATGCGGCCATCTTAACGCCAAAGTTTACGCTCGCCAACTTGAAACGGCGCCAAATCACGAGGCGGCCGCACGGCTCGTACGCCGCTTGCCGCCGCGCTGCGAATCGGTAAATTTCCAAGGCCTGAAGGAGGCGCCATGAGCGAATCGTCGGAGGTCGTCGAACGTTTGCGATATGCGGTCGCGCGCGTCAATCAAGAAATCGCGCTCGATGTCGGCATTCGCCTCGTGCTCGGCGTGATCTTTTCGATTCTGACGTTCGGCTTTCTGTTCTGGTTCGGCTGGGTCTTCGGTTTTGTCCTGGGCCCGCAAATTGGCCTGTCGCCCTTTCAACTCGGAGCGTTCGGATCGGGCTTCTTCTTTCTCGTGGCCCTCGCGTCGGCATGGTTCCAGGTCGAGCCTCTTGCGGGTTTGCGGCGTCTGACCGACCGCGAGCTGATGCTCACGCTCGCCAGTCAGGTCGCGGGTGACGTGCTCTATTTCAGCCCCCGGCACGCTTCGGCCGGCTTCGCGATGGTCCTCATCGGCGGCCCCGCGAACATTCTCGAAGGTGTGGGCCTGTGGGCCACGCGCATCAAAGCGTCCCCCGAACTCCTCGAAAACGCGGCCGACCTCCTCGCTTCCTGCGAAGACAAACTCCCCCTCCGCAAACTCCGCCGCCCCCAGGCCGCCGCGCTCCTCCGCCGCCTGCAACTCATCAAGATGATCCCCCTGGAAACCGAACAAGCTTTGACCCTGACCGAACGCGGCGGCAAGCTGCTCGGCGGGCGACGCAAGGGCAAGCGGGTCTCGTAGCGTTCGTCTAAAACGACGAATTGAAGTCGGCGCGGACATTCACTTCTTGCTCGCGTCCAGCGGCTGAGCCGTGAATTCGCGTTCGATGCGCGTGATGTTGCCCTGGCGGTCGCTGATGGCGACCGTGATGCGGCCCTGCTTGAGCGTCAGGGGATTGTCGAGGGTCAGTTCCCAGATTCCCGACGACGTCGAGCGAAAGCGCGGCGCCAGGTTCTTGCCGGCGGGAGAGCCGTCGACGGCGAAGTTGGCGACCACCTGGAAGCTCTCCGGAGCAAGACCGCCGTAGTCGTGCATGCCGATCAGGATTTTGCTTAGCGGCGGATTCGCGCCCGCGCCCGGCAAAGTCAAGGCGAGCGTCGGGCGTTGGTCGTCGAGGTGCCATCCGAAGCCGGCGCCGCTGGAGTTTTTGACTGTGGGCCGAAGTTCGAGGTCGATGGGACATCCCAGATCGATCCAGCGAATGAGAGTCCGTTTGTCTTCGTCGCTCAAGGGCGCCACCTTGATTTTGCGGCCATCGGGCCCGACATAAGTCCCGGCCACCGCTTCGGGGGGCGGCATGATTCTGCCGTCGTAATCGAGGTCGGCGCGGTTGCGGTTGGCGAGCGTGTCGGCGACGGGTTGGCCCTTGAGAGATAATGTCTTGGCGTCGCCGGGCGTCGTTTCGGTCGGGAAATCGTCGTTCGACCAACCATCGGTCCGCTGGCCCAGAACCTTCCAGACCAAGAGACTGCGTCGCGATTGAAACATGCGGACGTAACGCGATGCGTTCGAGTTCCGCCAACTGCCGATCAGCGGCTTGTGTCCAAAACGCCCGGCATAGTCCATCGCGAGGCGATAATACGTGCCCGGCACATCGTCCGCGCTGGGCAGGCGGACGATCTTGGCGTCATCGAGATCCAGCTTGCCTGCGGGGCCGTTCTTCGCTTGCGCGGTGTGGCAGGCGGCGCAGCTCCGCTCGAAGATCGGCGCGATATCGCGATAGTATTCGACGTTCTTGACCTGCTTCTCGAAGCGCAGGCCCGATTGATCTTTGACGTCCCATACCCGGCCCGACTGATCGTTCGCCTTGCTGGCGAGGAGCGGGGTGCGGCCGGTGAGATCGAAAAGTTCGTAGTCGGGGTTGGCGGCCCACGTCTTCTCGAACGGCGTCGGCTGTTGGCTGTGAGCGTGACAGCCGCCGCAATCGTGACGAATCTCGCCGGGGCGAAGTTGATGCCAGGTCTGGGCCATGTTGAGAGCCATGCCGTCTTTGTCGAGCGTTTGGAAGGTGAACGCGACATCGGCGGGGATCTTCGCGAGGAAGCTGGTGTCGGGGTTGCCGTCGGGGTCGATGGGCTGGGTCATGGTTCCCTTCGCATCGCGGCGAAAGGTTCGTACGGGGATTTCGCCGAGGATGCGCAGGCGTTCGTTGGCGTGGTTGCGGAAGGTGGGGCCGGATTTCGGGCCCGCGGCGCGATCGGTCGTCGGCTCCATGACGAGAATGCGGATCGCGTGAATGTCGTCGTTTTGGTAGCGGCCGGCGTCGGCGCCTTGATTCAGCCAATTGTGCGACGCCGCATCGACGCTGGAGTTGAACGGGTCAAGGTCTTGATAACCCCCCGTGCGGTCGCCGCGGCCGGCATAGCCCGCCGTCACGCTGCCCGGGGCGATGGCGCCGTTGGGGTAGCTCTCGCGCTTGTACAGACTGGATGTGCCGACGAGTCCGTAGGGCGTTCCCGCGGCAAGGTGGGGCGAGAGTTTGCCGTCGTTGGCGAGGGTCGGCAACCGTTTGGGTTCGGGGACGCCGAATATGCGCTGGTAGGGCACGACGGCGCGGGGCCATTGTTCGTTGAAGTTGGGGTCGTTCTTGATGAGCAGCATCTGCCCGGGCTCGTCGATCGCTTTTCCTTCTTTGATGAGATAGATACCGCCGTCGACGGCGGGGCGATGGACGGTGTAACCGCCGTTGACCGGGCCGGGCGACCAGACCGTGAGAAGGTGATTGTCGGGAGCGGCCGAGGGATGCGTGACCCGGCCCACGCGGGGGGCGGTCTGGCTCTGGCCCTTGATCGCGAGGTCGGCGGGGCCTTCATCCGTGCGGGCGAACGTCGTCAGCGATTCGATGCCGGTGGGGCTGAACGGCAACCGACGCGAACGCGGAGCGCCGTCATCGAGGCGCCCGTTGCGCAGGGGCGGGTTGCGCGGATTGTTGACATCGCCTGGGCCGAACGACGCGGCTCCCGCGGGCAAGCGCACCGGGAATTTCACATAACCGCCGAAGCCGCTGCTCGTCTGATTGTAATACTCCTCGGCCACGATCGAGCCGTCGCCGAGTTGCGTTTGGAAGTGAAAGGCGCTCGGGGCGACGCCCGTCGGGAAGGCGCTGAGCAGCGGGCCCCAATTCGTGCCGTCCGGATGAATGCTCCACAGGCCCCAGAGCGTCGACACGCGCAGCCCTTGCGATTCGAGCGAGCTGAACATGATGCGGCCATCCGTCAAGATGACGGGATGCAGAGCCATGCCCATATTCAGGTGGCCGATGCATTCGACATTCGTCTCGTTCGCATCGAGAGACGAAACCGCCGGAGCGGGGGGATCATCCATGACGAAAAGCTGCATCGTGTGCGGCAATCGTTTGGGCGGACGGAAGGCGTTGCGGTTGCTGGTGAACGCGATCTTGCCGCCGGGCAACGGGCAGGGGCCCATGTTGAAAACGCCATAGGGGAGGTTGTTCTTGCCAGGCGCGGGCGTACGGAAATCGCTCGACCAGGCGCCGGCTCCGGTGTTGGGGGTGAATTTTTGCGACGTGAGCCGGACGATCTGGCGCGACTTCAGATGGATCTTGAAGATATCGGCGCCGGCGGCCGAGCTTTGCGTGATCGAGGAATCGGAGAGATCGTGCATCAGGGCGTAGTAGACCCATTGGCCGTCGAAGGAAACGACGGGATCGGTGACCGACCCTTTGCCGCCGGCGACGAGGCGCTCTTCCTGGCCGTTGGGGTGGAGCAGCATCAAATCGCCGCCGCCGTCCATGAAGGTGGGGTTGGAGATTTCGGGCCAGTTCGTGCCGATGTTATCGCCTTGACGGGGAGTGCGAACGTAAACGATGTCGTAGTCCCAGCGCACGCTCGGATCCGTGCGGATGGGCGGCGGTTGGATGTTGATCGGGCCGGAGGCGAGGGTGGGGCGATCTTGGGCGGGGAGGGAGGAGACCAGAAACGCGGCCAAGACCGCAACGCACGCAAGCGAAGGGACGCG
>JBAXFO010000108.1:0-9875 GCA_037139885.1 Planctomycetota bacterium | reverse complement strand
TGACTATTCCGTGCGTATCAATGGCAAGGTCGTGAACACCTGGACCGATACGACGGCACGGACCTTGAGCGGCTACATCGGCTTGCAGAATTACAACGACGGCAAGACCGTCCGGCACCGGAACCTGCGCGTGAAAGAAGTTTTGTGATGAACCCGTTCGTCCTTCGCAGTTCGAAATTCGCGTTCGCCACTTGGTGCTTCTTCCTTGTTGGCAGGCCGGACGCGCACGCTGCTTCCGTCTTCCCTCAAACGCTGCCCAATTGGCGCATCGAACTCGTCGCGGAAGCGCCGAAGGTCCAGCATCCTTCGGTCGTCGCCTGCGCGCCGGATGGACGTGTCTTCGTGGCGGAAGAGCCTCTTGAGTTTCGACATCGAGTCGTGGATCGGGCAATCGGCGAGCGGCAACGGGCGATCGTCGGGCCAGGGATGATGGATCACATCGTGGAGAATGCGCCCTTTGACCTCGTCGAAGGAGAGGCCCGTCATCGCTTCCGCCGCGGGATTCATGAAGGTGCAGCGGGCCGATCCGTCCTCCATAAAGATCGCCGTGGTGGCGTTATCGGTGACGGTGCGTAGGTGTTCTTCGCTAATCAGCAGGGCGTTTTCCGCGAGCTTGCGCGCGGTGATGTTTTCGTGGGCGATGACGGCGCGGCGCGGGCCGTCGCCCGGAAAAGGAGTGACGCTCACGGTGAACCAGCGCTTTTCCGTGGGGCTGTGGCACGGATATTCTGCCGTGAACCGCGGAATTGCTTTTTCGAGCACCATGCGGATGCCAGCGGCGACCGGCGAGGCTTCCTCGGATTTCGCGCCGACGCTGCGGTCGCAAACGTCCAGATAGTTCGAGCCCTCGCAGACATTTCCCGCCACCGGGCCATTGGCGTCGGCGAACGCCTTCCACGATTGATTGATCGCCACGATGACGCCCGTTTCATCGACGATCGCGATGTGCGCCGAGAGCCCGTCGAGCGTCGAGCGTGCAAACCGATCGGACTCGCGCAGCGCCTCTTCACTTTGCCGACGTCGGGTGATGTCGCGCACGATCAGCGTATGAAATTGCCGACCCGCGACGTTGACGCGCGACAGCGACAACTCAACGGGGAACTCCGTGCCGTCCGGGCGAATGCCGACGTTCCCTTCATGCAACAAATGCGTGAGCGACTCCGCGGCCGATTGCTCTTCCGAGTGCGGTGTCTCGCGGGAGTGCCGCTGCACGAAACGCCCGATCGGCTGGCCCAGCGCCTGGCCCGCGGGGCAGCGGAACATTGATTCCGCCGACTTGTTGAAGAGCGTGATGCGGTGCTTCGATTCCGAAATGATGATCGCGTCCTTGTTGGAGTCGATAATGCTCGTGAGCCGCGCTTCCGATTCGGCCAATTTCCGCTCCATGCGGACCTGGCCCATGACCCGGTCGACCGCCTCCGGCAGGTAGTCGAGGTATTCCGTCGACTTCGTGATCAGATCGCGCACGCCGGCGCGAAGGGCCTGAATCGCCAGCGATTCATTGCTGAAGCCCGTGACCATGATGACGGGCGGATCGAACCCGGCCGCTTTCATTTCGCGGAAAAAGTCGAGCCCGTGAACGTCGCCGGGCAAGCGATAGTCGAGCAAGATCAGGTCGATCGGCTGCTTGCGAAGTTGCGCCATCGCCTCGTCGACGGTCGTCGCCATGGCGACGGCGTAGTTTGCCCGTTCGAGCTGGATTTTCTCCAGTTCGGCGATGCCTTCGTCGTCCTCGACGATCAAGATCGTCGATTTTGTTTCGCGATTCAGGGCCATGGGAGCTCCTTCACTCGGCTTCATGGGGGATGGCGACGAACTGCAAGAAAATGCCGAGCCTTTTGAGCGCGGCGCAGAAACGCTCGTATTCCACCGGTTTCGTAATATACACGTTACAACCGAGTTGATAGCAGCGTTCGATGTCGCGAGGATCGTCCGTCGTCGTCAGCATGATGACCGGGATCGAGGCGGTTTTCGGATCGGTTTTGAGAAGCCGCAAGGTTTCGATTCCGTCGAGCCGCGGCATGTTGATATCGAGCAAGATGATCAGGGGCGTTTTCGCTCGATCGGCATATTTGCCTTCCGAACGCACGAAGTCGAGGGCTTCCTGGCCGTCGACGACACGCACGATCTCGTTGATCACGCGCCCTCGGCCCAGGTTCAAGCGGATCAGCTCCGCGTGCCCATCGTCGTCCTCCGCGAGAAGAATCACCAGCGGTTTTACTGACATCGTGGATCGCCCTTTCGACTAAATGTTGCCGCTATGAACTGCAGTGTCCGGTTCCGCTTGCGCCGTTTCCGGCAACGAGACGAAAAATGTCGTTCCCTGCCCGGCGGGCGACATGAACCAAATCCGACCCCCCAAACGCTCGACGACGCGGTAGATGATCGCCAAGCCCATCCCCTCGCCCGGCGCGGCTTGAGGATGCAAACGCTGAAATGGTTGAAAGATCTTCGAGTGCCCGGTCTCGGCGATGCCCAAGCCATTGTCGCGAATGAAATAGACGATGCGGCCCGCGCTGTCCGCGTTGGCAGGCAGGCTCCCGATTGAGATTTCGCCGGGGCGGCGTTTGTCCAAATAGTTTAAGGCATTGCCGATCAAGTTCGCGAAAATCTGCTCGATGGCGGCGGGATCTCCCCAGGCCGCGGGCAATTCGTCAACCCGGACGGTCGCCTTGCGCTCCCCGATGGTCGCGTGCATGGAATCGACGATGCGGGCGACGATCTTCGAGACCTCAACCTTTTGCCCTTGGTAAACGACCCGCCCGGCACGCGCTAATTGCAACAGGGCATTGATGATGTTGCTGAGCCGAGTGACTGCCGTCTGAATGAAGCGGATCGACGACGTCATGGGGCCATCGAGGATGCCGCGCTGTGCGTCGCGGCCCTCGACAGTCGACTCGCCGGTTTCGATGTGCGCGCGGAGGTCCGCAAGCGACCGCGTGAGTTCCTTGCTGAATCCCTGGAGATTAACCAGCGGCGAACGCAAGTCGTGCGAGACGCTATAGACGAACGCCTCGTTTTCTGTCGTCCGCGCGGTCAATTCGATATTGGCGTCGGCAAGCTTCTTGATGTGCGAACGGATCGCGTTTTCGGACCGTTTGCGTTCGGTAATGTCCACGATGGCGCTCATGACCAAGAGACCCTGGTCGGTCGAAATGGGATTGAGGCCGATCTCGACGGCGAACTCGGCGCCGCTCTTGTGCCGCCCGAACAGATCGCGGCCGACGCCCATCGAACGCGCCTTCGGGTTTGCGAAGAAGCCGCTGCGATTTTCCGGATGCTGAAGGCGGAACCTCTCGGGCACCAAGATCTCGACCCGTTGCCCAAGGAGCTCGTCGCGGCGATAGCCGAAGAGTCTTTCCGTCTGAGCATTGACCAGGACGATTTTGCCCACGGCATCGATCATCACCATGCCGGCAGGCGCCGATTCGACCGCCTGACGGAACATGTCCTCGGCCTTTTTGCGCTGCGTGATATCGACGATGGCGCTGAGGACGACGAGTCCCTGGTCCGTTCGGATCGGGTTGAGGCCAATCTCGACGGGGAACTCGCTGCCGTCCTTGCGGCGACCGTAAAGCTCGCGTCCAACGCCCATGGAGCGAACTTGCGGTTGCGCGAAAAAGTTGTTGCGGTTCTCGGGATGCCGCTCGCGAAAACGCTCGGGTACGAGGATCTCGACGTGTTGCCCGAGGAGTTCTTCTCGGGCATAGCCGAACATCGTCTCCGTCTGGGCGTTGACCAGCACGATCTTCCCACTGGCATCGATCATCACCATGCCGTTCGGCGCCGATTCGACCGCCTGGCGGAACATGTCCTCCGCTCGTTTGCGGTGGGTGATGTCCACGATCGCGCTCAGGACGACCATCCCCTGATCCGTCTTGATGGGATTCAGTCCGATTTCGACGGCGAACTCTGTGCCATCCTTGCGGCGTGCCCGCAAATCGCGGCCCAGTCCCATGGGCCGAAATTGAGGATTGGCGAGAAACGACTGGCG
Source organism: Planctomycetota bacterium (assembly GCA_037139885.1). Taxonomy (GTDB): domain Bacteria; phylum Planctomycetota; class Planctomycetia; order Gemmatales; family Gemmataceae; genus JAIEPT01. Next base: position 5,881 of record JBAXFO010000108.1, on the reverse strand, counting down.
AAGCTGCGGGTGAGGATCGCGAAACCTTTCGGGAATGAGAAGTTCGACCGGTTGGCCGAGCAATTCATCGCGCCGGTAGTCGAACAACTGCTCCATCTGCGTGTTCAACAAAAGGATTTTGCCGTCCGCGTCCACCATGACCATGGCGTTCGGCGACGATTCGATCGCCTGAGCGAATCGATCTTCCGATCGCTTTTCGAGACGCTTGAGGGCGGTTCGCAGCGAGTCGATCGCGAAGATGCCCGTGCCGGCAACGATGAGATAGCAGGACAGCGAGATGACTTGAAAGAGTTGGTCGACGGCGAACGAGTTCCGGGGATGGACGAAGCAATAATTGGCGACGACGAATCCCAAGACGACGGCGAAGGCGGCCGGCTTCCAACCCCACCACCACGTAACGAGATAGGTCGGAAACACGAAGAAGATAAAGACGGTGCGATCGCCGAGAATCGGATCCAGCAGAAAGCGCAAACTAGCAACGAGGCCGGTCAAGACGACCGCCATGAAATAAGGGACAACCTGGATCGCTCCCGGAAAGGGTGGCGAGCAGCAACGAAGCATTGCCCAACCCGACCGATCATTGCTTAGTAAGATTTACCTGACGCTTAATATTTGGTAGGATGTTCGCGGCAGGTGGGACGACTGATGCGATGATCGTAACACGGCTGAAATCTCGATACAAGCAAAATCGATGAGAATCGAGTACATTGTGATTGTTCCATACGAGAACCTTATTGAGCATCACGAAATCTTGCCAGGACTTAATTCAGGCGGTGGACGTAATCTGCTCGAATTGCGGCGCGCACCGAAGGAACGCTTCAAGCAGCCCGGGGTCGAACTGCCCCTGCGAAAACGTCGTCATGATGCGTAGCGCCGCCGCGTGGCTCAGGGCCGGCTTGTAAGGACGGCGCGTCCGCAGCGCATCGTAAACATCGGCGATCGCAGTGATGCGCGCCGCGAGCGGGATCTCGCTGCCGGAGAGTTTGTCCGGATAGCCGGTGCCGTCGACCCATTCGTGATGATGGCAGGCAATATCGGCCGCCATGTGCAGGAACCCCGCGGCGGAGCCATACTGGCGGGCGACCGAACGAAGCAGCTCTTCGCCGGCCTTGGTATGAGTCTGCATCAGCAGGCGCTCGTCGGCGTCGAGCTTTCCTGGCTTTAACAAGATGTGATCGGGGAGGTTGATCTTGCCGAGATCGTGCAGCGGAGCGCTGCATTCGATGAGGTCGAGAAACGTCGCGTCGATCGTATCGCGAAAGGCGAGCATGAGCGCGGCTTCGGTCGCCAGGCAGCGGCACAAGAGGCCGATGCGTCTCATGTGGGCGCCCGCTTCAACGTCGCGTGCTTCGATTAACTTGGTCAGGGTAAAGAGGAGGGCGTGCCGCGATGCGAGCAAATCGTCGTCGCGCGCCGAGACGGTTTTTTGCAAGACATCGTTGAACTCCAGCATTTGCCGCGACACGCTGTCGGCGCGATCCTGGGCGTCTTTGAGCCGCAGCGCCGATTTCATGCGCGAGACGAACTGCGTGACGCTGAACGGTTTGGTCAGGAAATCGTCCGCACCGGCGAGCAGGTGGCGCGCCAGTTCGTCCGGCGTCGCGCGGCCCGAGAGCATGACAATCTTCATATGGGCGGCGGGGGGCGATGCGCGGAGACGTTTGAGAACTTCCGTGCCGTTCATTCCCGGCATTTCGACATCGAGCAGCACCAGGTCCAGCGGCTCGGCCTGGGCCAGGTCGAGGCCGGTCGGTCCGTCAGAGGCCGTCCGGCATTCCATCCCTTCGGATACGAGCACCAGTTGGCAATAATTCTGAAACGAAGGTTCATCGTCGATGACGAGAATTTTCGGGGACTTGCCCGCGCTCGCGATCGTGGGGGAAAGGGAGCGGGCGGCACGCGTCGCCTCGGCGAAGGCGGTCGACGTCGAACCGGCGCAGGGCCGGTGGTCTCGCAAATCAATGCGGATGAACGGCGCCAGCGCCTCCATGACTGCTTCGGGCGTTTGATAACGATCTTCCGGCCGATATGCGAGCATGCGGGCAACGACTCGATCGAGATCGCGCGGCAGTTCGGCTTTCAAGGCCCGCACCGACGGCGCGGCGCCGGTCGCTCGGTTCGCGATCTGCTGGAAGATGTCGCCGCTATCGACGAACGGCGCCTGCCCCGTCAAACACCAGTAGAGCGTGCCGCCCAGGGAATAGAGGTCGGCCCGGATGTCAACCTGGCTCGCATCCTCTGCCTGCTCGGGAGCGATGTAGTCGATGGTGCCGAGAAGTGTGCCCGGTTCCGTGAGCCGCACCGAGGGGTGATGGGCCAACCCAAAGTCGAGGAGCTTGGCTTGCCCTTCTGGCGTGACGCGGATGTTCGACGGTTTGATGTCGCGGTGCACCAAGCCACGTTTGTGAGCCTCTCCAAGAGCGGCGGCAATCTGATACATGCGATCGCACGCCTCCGAAGCGGACAGCGGTCCGAATTTGTCGATGATCTCTTCGAGATCGTGGCCCGGCACCAGTTCCATCACGAAGTACCGCAGCGATTCGCCGTCGCCCGGAGACGCCAGAACGCCGGCGTCGATCGCAGCGACGATGTTCGGATGGTGCAGACTCGCCACGACGCGCATTTCGTTCTGAAAGCGTGACAGGACGCGCGCTTCGGGAAATTCGGGAACGCCGATCACCTTGATCGCCACTTCGCGGCGCAGCGTGATGTGCTCGGCCTTGAAGACGACGCCCATGGCGCCGGCGCCGATTCGTTCGAGAACCCGATAGTTCCCGAGCACCAGGCCGAAGGTCCGCTGGGCCGCGATGCGGTCCCGTTGATACGCCGTCAGCAGCCCTTTTTCGGTGAGGGCCGTCAAAAGCTCGTCGCGATTTTCGAGTCTCTCCAGTTCCGTCTGGTCGTCGGGCGAAAGTTGGTCCCAATCTTCGGCATGCACCAGCGAGCGCTTCACGAGCGCGTGCGCCGAGATGCCGACAATCGGCCCGAGAACGGCCGGCGGCGGCTGACGAAGACCGCCATCGGCCAAGTGTTTCCACGTGATGGCTTCGGCATGATGCAAGGCGCTCATCGGCTCTCTCCTCTTTCGGCTAAATGCGATTCTTGATATTTCGCCTTCTCCGGATCGACTCCCAGTTGCAGCAGTTCCGGTTCGACCTTGACGGCCCAGCAACCCGGGCAAATGCCGTGGCTGAAGTGCGCGTCGGTGTAGGTCATGACGTATTCTTCCACTTGCTGCCAGTAGTTCCGGTCGTCGCGGATTTTCTTGCAGTAGCTGCAGATGGGCAAAAGGCCCTTGAGGCGTTTGACCTGGTCGAGGGCGTGTTCGAGTTCCTGGACGCGGCCGGCCAGGCTGTTCTGAAGCGCCATCACCCGTTCGCCGACGCGGATCCGCGCCTGCAATTCGAGGCGGTTGAACGGCTTGGTGAGATAATCGTCCGCCCCGCTGTCGAGACCTTCAACGATGTCGAGCGTTTGCGCCCGGGCGGTCAGCAAGATCAGGTAAACGGGATCGTCGCAGCGGAGCGCACGCAGACGACGGCACACCTCGGGCCCGTCCATCTCCGGCATCATCCAGTCGAGAATGGCCAATTGCGGCCGGTCGTCGGACTGGAGGCAGCGCCACGCGGCCCGGCCGTCGCACGTCGTCACCACGCGGTGCCCCCAGCCAGCCAGGGTCTTTTCGAGCACGGTTCGGGAAACGAGATCGTCTTCGGCGATCAAGATATTCATGACGGTTCCTTCTAGGAGCATGCCGCGAGCGCGGGCGCCGCAGCCAACGCGAGCTTCAGGTGTTCCATCTGCTGGGACAATTGCTTCAGCAGCGCGGCGGATCCGTCGCAGCCGCCGTTCATGCCGATTGTCTCGAGCCGGTCCACCGATTCGAGCGCGGCCACGGCGCCGATATTGCCCATCGAACCCTTGAGCGTGTGGGCGGCGCGACGAAGGGCCAGGGCATCATTCGATGCGACGGCGTCGCGGAGTTCGTCGAGCAGCTTCGGCGAATCCTCGAAGAACAATCCCACAATCTCGGCGAACAGGGCTTCATCGCCGCCGAGACGGTCGAGCGCTTGAGCCCGATCGAGAATCGCCAGCTCGTCGATCGTTTTCGCGGCCGGAATCGACAGAGACTTGCCGCCTCCAACGAGGCCGTTCAAGACGCGCTGGAGTTCGCTCGTTTGCACCGGTTTGGAAAGATAATCGTCCATGCCGACTTCGAGGCAGCGTTCGCGATCGCCCTTCATGGCATGGGCCGTCATGGCGATGATGGGAATGTGTTCGCCATTGCTCGCCTCGCACCGGCGAATTTCGGCGGTGGCGTCAAAGCCGTTCATCTCTGGCATCTGCACATCCATCAAGATCGCGTCGAACGATTCCCGCGCGACCGTCTCGACCGTGAGCCGGCCATTGGCGACGACCTCGACCGTGTGGCCGCGTTTTTCGAGCATGCGCACGATGACGCGTTGATTGACGAAGTTGTCCTCGGCGACGAGGATTCGCAACGACCGCTCCGCGGCGTGCGAAGCAAGGGGCCGCGGCGTTCGCGATGCGAGAGTTGCATGTTCCTGCCGCATCGCCTCTTCCATCATCGTCCGCAAATCCGCGGCGGGAATTGGTTTGACCAGGTACGTTAGCCCCATTCGCTGGCAACGGTTCGAATCGTCCGTCCGGTCGGCGGACGACAGCATCATGATGACGGCCCCCGCCAGATTCGGCTCGTTGCGAATGGCTTCGGCGACCATGAAGCCGTCCATGTCCGGCATCATCGCGTCGAGCAGCAGAAGCCGATAGGGTTCGCCGGCTTCCGCCGCGCGGCGAAGTTCCGCGATCGCTTGCGAACCGCCGGGGACCGAGGTCGGCAGATACCCCGAAGTGCGAACGATCGTCTCCAAGATGCGGCGATTGGTCGAGTTGTCGTCGACAATCAGCACGGGCGCGCCGATCAGAATGTCGGGCGCCGAATGGCAAATGCACGACGGACCACTGGAGCTTCGGCCCAACGGCACTTCGAAGGTGAAGCGACTGCCTCGCCCCGGCCAGCTTTGAACGGAAAGCGTTCCCCCCATCATTGCGACGAGACTCGACGAGATGGTCAATCCAAGCCCGGTGCCGCCATAGCGGCGCGTCGTCGAGCCGTCGGCCTGCGTGAAGGGCTCGAAGATGGCGAGTTGTTTATCGGCCGGGATGCCGATGCCGGTGTCGGCGACCGTGAACGTCAGAATCGATGCCGATGCCGTTTTTTCCCGCCGCTCGACGACGACTACCACCTCGCCTTTTTCCGTGAATTTGATCGCATTGCCGACGAGATTGATCAGAATCTGGCGAAGCCGATTGGGATCGCCGACGACGCAATCGGGGACGGTGTCGGCAATATCGCTGATGAGTTCGATCCCCTTCTTGTGGGCCCGCAGCGCCAGCACTTTCAACGTGCCGTGAAGCGACTCGCGGAGGTCGAATTCGATCGGATCGAGATCGAGCTTGCCCGCTTCGATTTTCGAGAAATCGAGGATATCGTTAATGACGTTGAGCAGCGAATCGGCCGAGAATTTGACGAGGTCGAGCGACTCTCGTTGATCGCGCGTCAGCTTCGTTTCGAGAATGATTTCGGTCATGCCCATGATGCCGTTGATGGGCGTGCGAATTTCGTGGCTCATGTTGGCGAGGAACTCGCTCTTGCTGCGATTGGCCGTCTCCGCGGCGTCTTTGGCTTCTTGCAGTTGGCGGGTGCGTTCGTCGGCATGAAGCTCCAGGGTCGAGCCGGTCTCTTCAAGTTGCGCCTGCCGTTCCGCCATGGCGAGCATATCGCGGCGGCTCTGCCAACAGGAATAGGCGAGCAAAATATCGATGAACGCAAACCAGCCGACATGTTCGAGCCAGCGCC
>JBAXFO010000107.1:0-9885 GCA_037139885.1 Planctomycetota bacterium | reverse complement strand
GCAAAGAGGCGTGGCACGTCGACGCTCCCGTGGCGGTCGCAAAGGGTAAAGTTCTCGTCGCCTCGGCCTTTCTCGATAAGGAAAAAGTCGGCGACCGGGCTCTCATCTGCCTCGACGCGGCCACCGGCAAAATCGAATGGAAGAAGCCGCTCAAGCTCAATCCCTGGGGCGGCCCCACCGTCGCCGGGGATATCGTCGTCGTCAGCGGCAGCACGATCGGTTACGACCCGGCCAAGCTCAAAGGCGCGAAGGGCTTCATCGCCGCTTTCAAGCTCAGCGACGGCGCGGAGCTCTGGAGCAAAGAAATCACCGGCGGCGTGCTCTCGTGCGTGGCTGTCGGCGATGGCGCGGCGGTCATCACGGCGACCGACGGCAAGGTGCGCGCGTTCGACGTGCAAACGGGCGAGCGCAAGTGGATCTACGACGCCAAAGTCCCCCTCTTCGCCCCGCCCGCGATCGCCAAGAATCGCGTCATCGTCGGCGACTTGAAAGGGGCGATCCACTCCATCGACCTCGAATCGGGCGACGGCAAATGGATCATCGACCTGGGCAACGACCCCGCAACCAAAGCTCCCGGCATGGTCTACGGCGGCCCCATCGTTAGCGGCGGCCGCGTTTATGTGACCACCTGCAACCTCGAAGGCCCGTACGCCCGGCAAGAAACCGTCGTGGCGTGCATCGGCGAGAAGTAAACGTTTTTTCGAATCGCTTTCCTAAGGACTTCCCTATGTTACGCGGAATCTCGATCGCGGCCGCCCTGTTGACGGCCGTCCTCTCGGTCTCGGGCGGCGACGCTCCCGGCATCAAGGTCGACAAGGACAAGAAAACGATCACCATCGACGCCAAAGTCGCCCCGCGAAAGCTCGAACACTTGAAGGGGGAGATTTATCCGCTCGAAGTGATCGCGACGCTGCCGCACCCCAAGGGGAAGAAGGCTCACGAAACGATCGTCACGGTCGAGGTCGCTCCCAGCTTGGTTCACAAGGCGATCGAGAGCCTGGGGCTGAAGGCGGGCGCTCCCGTCTTGGGCGAGAGTAAGGAGCCGCCGCAAGGGCCGGAGTTCGATGTGTTCCTCGAAATCGTCGGCGAGGACGGCGAGCCCAAGAAGGTGTCGATCGACAAATGCATGGTCGACCGCAAGACGGGCAAGGCGTTCCCCAAGACGGTGAAATGGCGGTTTACGGGCTCGAAGATGGTGCAACCCGATCCCAATAAGAAAGACCTGGCGTACGGCGCCGACGAATCGGGCACGCTCATGGTCATCTTCCCCGTCGCCGACGCGACCGTGATGCAAACGAACCTGACGATGGAATTCGAAAAGTACATGAAGCTGGAAACCAACCCGAAGGTGCTGCCCAAAGAAGGCACGCCGGTGAAACTCATCCTGCAATCGATCGGAAAGTGATTCCATGATGTGCATGCGAAATGTTTCGGCCTTGGCGGTCGCGCTCGCCCTGGCTGCGACGGCGAACGCTCAGCCCGCCAGCGTGAAAGCGGCCGAGCGCGTCGCGGCGCTACTCGGCGAGCCTGGCGTGCCGCCGTTGACGGTGTCGCCTCCTAAATCGCGCGCAACGCCGGCCAAGATCGACAGCCCCGAAGCGTTCCTGCCGCTGGTCGACGCGAAGCCGGTTTTGGCCCCGCCGCCGGGTCTGCCGGCGCTCAAGCCTGTGTCGCCGCGCGAACCGGCGCCGCTGTCGGGCGTACTCGGGGCTCCGATCGTCCCCGTTGTCATCGTCTTTCCGACGGGCTTGCTGGCCAAGCAATATGTTCTGGAGCTCAAGGCCGACGATTCGCTGCCGGTTCTCGGGGCGTACGTCAAAGATCGCGTCGCCGTCAGCGATCCAACGATGGAACTGAGCGCCCGCAGCATCTTGTCGGCTCAAAACCCGGAACGCTTGACCCCGGTCCCCTTCACGCCGTGGAACTTGCCCGATCCGTTCGAGCACGTGGAAGCGGTTCGCCTGCGAAAGGTTTGGGCCGAGTCGCCCGAACCGCCGGCGTTTTTGCTGCCGCCGACGGGGCGCTAAGGTTGGGCCGCGCTGCGGCAGCGAACCCATCATGAACGAGATCAGTTGATCTGCGTAATGGAATTGCCGGCGAGGTAGCCGCGGAGTTCGACGAAGATTTGGTTGCAGCGTTCGCGCCACGAGGCGCTGAGGTAGGACTTCTTATCGGGGGACGACATCACGACGGTGACCAGCATGAAATTCGGTTGCGTCGGGTTGTTGCGTTCCATGCAAAGTTCCATGTCGATCAGGCCGCGTTTTTTGAACAGCCCCCAGGTCGACGTGGTCACATCTTCCAGGCGGACTTTGATCAGTCCCGGTTGGCTGAGAATGACTTCGCCGTCCATGTCTTGCACGAAGCCGCGGAGTTTGAACGTCGCCAGCGAGTCCGGCATCCAGGCTTCCATCTGGTAGACGATGGTGTTGGGGTCGATGGCCTTTGGCGGCGCGGCGATGATTTCCGACTGGGTGTCGATGTTTTGTTGCTCGGTCGTCGGCGACGAATCGTCGTCGAAAATCGCTTGCTCGAACGCCTGGGCCAGATCGCGAGCGCTGGCGGGCCGCAGGTTTGGGTCCTTTTCCAGGCAACTCATGACGACGCGCTCGACCGAGGCCGACACGCCTTCGCTGACGCCGATCTCCGCAAACGGCGGCGGCGATTCGGTCGCATGCGCCAGCAGCACATCCATGGTTTCTTCGCGATGAAACGGCAGCCGGCCGGAAAGAAGTTCGTACAGAATGACGCCGACGCTGTAGAGATCGCTCCGATAACCGATGTCTTCGCCGCGCACCTGTTCGGGGGAGATGTAGCCGGGCGTGCCCACGGCGAAATCGGCCCCGGTTTCCTGGGCCTTGTGGTACATGTTCATGCCCACCTCGTCTTCGACGAGCTTGGCCAGGCCGAAATCCATCACCTTGATCGTTTCGTACGGCGTATCGGGATCGACGACCATCAAGTTCGACGGCTTCAAATCGCGATGGACGATGCCTTTTTGATGGGCGGCTTGCAAAGCCTCGCACAGCTGAAACAGCAAGCGGTGCACGCGCGAAGGGCTCATTTTGCCGTTGCGATGCAGGAGCACATCGAGCGAAATGCCCTTGATGTATTCCATGACGATGCACGGGCCTTGCGGATCGTCGAGCGACGCATCGTACAGCGCGACGACGCACGGATGCTGGAAGCGAGCCATGAGGAGGGTTTCGCGCTGAAAGCGTTCGCGAAACTTCGGATCGGCCGCGATGTGATCGTGCATGACCTTGACGACGACTTGTCGCCCGAGATCGGCTTGTTTGGCGAGGAAAACGCGGCCCATGCCGCCTTCACCAAGCAGTTTGATCGGTTCGTATCGACCGAGAAAGACGCGACCTACCATGGGGGGACTCGGCGCATGTCCAGGAAAGCCACCAACTACCCAAAGTCTAGTTCACAATTCGCCCCAGTGCCGAAGAGGTGTTCACTTTTTTGGCTAACCCATCGCCTCGAGCAACAAATCGCGAACCCCCGTTTGCGGCGTCACCGCCTCCCGCGGCGCCGTTCCGGTCCCGATGAGCACGGGCTTATCCTCCGCCGCCAGAGCCGCGAGCCCATGACTCCCTTTCACCAACGTCGCATCCAGCGGCACGACGTCGAATAACGTCCGAAAGCCCAATTTCTTTTGCAACAAGCGCCGTGCCGCACGCAGTTTCGGGGCCATCAGCTTCGGATCGAAGAACAATTCGCACGGATCGTACCCCGGTTTGCGATGAATATCGACCGCCCGCGCGTAATCCGGAGCTTCGCGGTCGTCGATCCAAAACGGATACGCAAACCACGCGTTGGGTTTCGCCAAAACGACGAACTCCCCCGACCGCGCATGATCGAGCCCGATCGCCTGCCGAGCGTCTCCTTCGTAAATCGCGCCCACGCCGTCGAGCTTTTCGAGAATCTCCCGCACCAAAGGCCGATCGCCGTCGCTGCGGACATAAACGTGAGCCAGCTGATGATCGCACACCGCGAACGCCCGGCTTGCAAACGTATCGAGCTGCCGGCCAAAAGGTCCCAGCCGGGCCGAGAGCAACCCCCGCTCCGCCAACACGCGATTGATGAGCACGGGCTGCGATACATCGACATGCCCGCACTCGTTCACCACCCAAACCTTCGCCCCGACCGCCTTGGCCGCATCGAGAACGGGAGCGATCGCCGAGTCGAGTTCGGCCCCCAGCTTCGCCCAGTCGCATTTCGCCGGGCCCAGCCGCTGCGTTTCATAATCGAGGTGGGGCACATAAACGAGCGTCAAATCGGGCGGACCCGACGGTTGACGAAGAATCTCGGCGGCGCAGCGACCGATCCACGTCGAACACGGCAACCCCGCCATCGGCCCCCAAAACGTCGGGAACGGAAACGCCCCCAATTTCGCGACGAGCGACTCACCCAGCCCTTCCGGATACGCGAGGATGTCGAACGCCTTGTTGCCATCGGCCCCATAGTGCGGCTTCGGCGTGACGCTGATGTCGACGGCGGCCCCTTGATTGAACCACCAAAAGAGCTTCGCGCAGGTGAAGGGCCGCTTCGCTCGCTTGCGCGCCGTCACATAAAGAGGCTCGGCGTTGATGAGAGCGTTCGACTGCTGCCAGAAGCGAACTTCCATGGTGTCGCGAAAGAGCCAGCCATTGCCGACGACGCCATGAACCTGCGGCAGCTGCCCGGTGAGCATCGTCGCCTGAGCTGTGCACGTGACGGCAGGCGTCACTTCGCCGAGCGGCCGCGACCATTGCGTGCGGGCCAGCTCCGCCAACCGCGGCACATGAACCAGCCGCCGCGACGTCAGACCCACCGTATTGAGAACCACCACCGCACTCATAACCATTTCCTCGTTCGATGGACCGATTCGTTCGCGATCGGTCTTCTCCCACTCGAATCGCAAACAAAGCCTATGCACCGCGCTTCTCTGAAATAAGATACGCCCATCTCACGCAATCCCATGAGGAAGCTTTCGATGTCTCTCCGAAAAATTCGCCGGGCCGTTCTGAGCGTCAGCGACAAAGCCGGCTTGATCGAGTTCGCGCAGGTCTTGGCCCGGCTCGGCGTCGAACTCGTTTCCACGGGCGGCACGCGCAAAGCGCTCGCCGAGGCGGGCCTGACCGTACTCGACATTTCCGACATCACCGGCTTCCCCGAAATGCTCGATGGCCGGGTCAAAACCCTGCATCCGCGCGTCCATGCCGGCATCCTCGCCATCCGCGACAATCCGCAGCACCAGGCCGTCGTCAGAGAACACGATTTCAAGCTCATCGATCTCGTCGTCTGCAATCTTTATCCCTTCGAAGCCACCGTCGCCCGGCCCGGCGCGACGCATGAAGAGATCGTCGAAAACATCGATATCGGCGGCCCTTCGATGGTGCGCGGGGCGTGTAAGAACTATCACGATGTCGCCGTCGTCACCGATGTCGGCCAATACGCGGCCATCATCGATGAAATGCAAGCCAACGACGGAGCGTTGAGCCAGACGACGCGCGAACGCCTCGCCGGAGCCGCGTTCGCCCGCACCGCCGCGTACGACGCCGCCATCGCCGCCTACTTTCAGAGCCGGCAGTCCGCGAGCGATTGGCCCGACCGGCTCACGCTGCCGTTTCAGAAGAAGACCTCGCTGCGTTACGGCGAGAACCCGCATCAAAAGGCCGCGTTTTACGCCGAACCGAACTCGCGGCATGCTTCCGCGGCGACCGCCGAGGTTTTGCATGGCAAGGAACTCTCGTACAACAATCTCCTGGATCTCGACAGCGCCTTGAACCTCGTGCGCGAGTTCGCTCAGCCCGCGGCCGTGGTCGTCAAGCACAACAATCCTTGCGGCGCCGCCGTGGCCGAGCAGCTTTCGGAGGCATTCGCCCGGGCGTATGAAGGCGACCCGCTCAGCGCGTTCGGCGGCATCCTCGGTTTCAATCGCGAAGTCGACGAAGCGACCGCTCTGCAAATCAGCGAGCCCAACCGCTTCATCGAATGCATCATCGCCCCGGGCTATGCCGCGAAGGCGTTTGAGATCATCACGACGCGGCCTTCCTGGAAGAAGAACGTCCGCATCTTGAAGACCGGGGCTCTCACGCACGACCCGGCCCGCTCGCTCGATTTCCGCCGCATCGATGGCGGCCTGCTCGTGCAAACCCGCGACGCCGAAGCCGACGATTTCGCCAACGCCAAAGTCGTCACCAAGCGCCAGCCCAGCGCCGCCGAACGGGCCGACCTGCAATTCGCCTGGGCCGTCGCCAAGCACGTCAAGAGCAACGCAATCGTGCTGGCGAAGAACGGCATGATCGTCGGCGTCGGCGCGGGCCAGATGAGCCGGGTCGATTCGACGTTCATGGCCACGCACAAGGCGGCGGATCGCGCCCAGGGGAGCGTGCTCGGCTCCGACGCGTTCTTTCCCTTCCGCGACAACGTCGACGCGGCCGCCAAAGCGGGCGTGACCGCGATCGTCCAGCCCGGCGGCTCCGTCCGCGACGCCGAATCGATCGCCGCCTGCGATGAACATGGGCTCGCGATGATCTTCACCGGGGTGCGCCATTTTCGGCATTGAGCAATATCCCGTTTCGCGGGGAGCCAGCGGCGCCCGCGGTCGTGTCTCAGCGATCAAAAGCGCCGTCACGCTCCGCAAGGATATCTGGTAAGATTCTTTCATCGATTCCTACGTCGCCGAAAGGCCTGCCATGAATTTCCCCGTCCTCATCCATCCCACCAACGATGGCTTCTCGGCGTCTCTCGTCGGCGCTCCCGAAGTTCAAGCCATCGCTTCCTCTCGTGAAGCCGCTCTGGCGGGTTTGGGCGTCGCCATCGAGAAACGCGTTGCCTGCGGCGAATTGCTCACCCTGCAAGTCGCCGACACCTCTCTCCATTCCATAGCGGGTTCCTATCGCGACGATCCGTACTTGTTGGAAATCAGCCAGGAAGCCGCTCGCCGGCGTGCGGAAGAGCCACGCGAATGATCGCCTTTGATACGGATATATTCTCCCTGATCTTGGCGGGAGACCCGAAATCGCTCGCGCGCCTGGCAGCGGTCAGCGGCCGCCATTTCCTTCCCATCGTGGTTGCCGAGGAAATCCTTCGCGGCCGACTCGACGCCATTCGCAAAGCTCAAGGAAACGCTTCGAAAGTCCCCTTGGATGTTGCGTATTATTGGCTCGACAAAACTCTCCGAGATTTCGGGCGACTCTCGTTTCTTTCCTATTCGCCCGACGCTGACCTTCGCTTTCAATCGTGGCGCGAACAAAAGGTCCGAGTCGGCGCCAGCGACCTTCGCATCGCGGCCATCTGCGTCGCGCACAACGTACGTTTGATCACTCGCAATCAGAGCGATTTCTCGAAAATTCCAGGGCTCGATGTCGAGTTTTGGATGTGAGACGCGCCCGATGGCGTTTTCACTTTCAAGTTCGTTGAATTGCGTTAACGGCTCCCCGCGAAACGATCAACGAGCAATTCGCTTCCCCTCAACTTCATAAAACACCTTCTGGCGGCGAGGAGTGATGTCGCCATTCACCCCCTTTGAAGGATCGAAATCATGCGTAACCTGCTCGCTCTTCTTGCCCTTGCCGTCATCGTGCTCGCGGGCCTTGGCTATTACAAAGAATGGTACACATTCAAAGCCGTCGCCGCTCCTGATGGGCACAAGACGTACACGGTGGACGTCGACGCCAAGAAGATCCAGGATGCCGTCAACACCGGCAAGAAAGAAGTCAGCGACGTTCTCCACGGAAAATAAGCCGCCGCGATCTTGGGGGGACGTTTTGATGAGCCAAGATATCACGTACGTCATTTACATCATCGCCACGCCCGACGAGGTGTGGGCCGCGCTCACGCAGGCCGAGCACACTCGACAGTATTTCTTCGATCGCCGCATCGAGTCGGAATGGAACGCCGGGGCGCAAGTCCTGTATCTCAACCGCGACGGCCGCGTCGATATCCAGGGCCGCGTCATCGTCTGCGATGAGCCGCGGCTGTTGTCGTATTCTTGGCGAGTGATGTGGCTCGATGAATACCGCGGACTGCCGGAAGCGATCGTCACCTTTCAAATCGACCCGCTGGGCGACATCGTCCGGCTCACGCTCACCGAAGCCCATCCGACGGCCATCGACGAGAAGTATCTCGACGGGGCTCGTCGCGGTTGGCCGTATATTTTGAGCGGCCTCAAGACTCTTCTCGAAACCGGCGCCCCGCTCCCCGCCCTGCCGGCGCTTCCCTCGCAATAACGCTCGTTAGCTTTACGAATTGTCACCAAGATTCACAGGAACGAATCGTCGTCGCGCGCGTTTCATTCTTAGAGGACGCGTTCGCCGTGTCGCGAACGCGCCGCATCCGTTTCTCCAACACAGGCGCTTCCTCATGCGAACCTTTCACCCCATCGCCCTCTCGGCTACTGTCGTCGCGGCGGCGTTCTCCGTCGTTTGGACAGCCCAGGCCCAACCGAACATCGCCCCCCTGCTCAAGCAGACCATCGTTCAGGCCGTCAAGAAGCAGAACACGGGCGCCGCGTCGACCATCCACAAAGAACTCGAAATCGTCCGCACGCAACTCAACCAGGCCGACCACGATTACAAAGGCCATCGCGCCGCGGCCGTGCATCAAATCACGCACGCGATTCACCTTCTCCAGCACGGCCAACATCATCCCAACCCCAGCCGCCACTTCACCGCCGGCAAGGGCCATCGCGAATCCCAGGCGAAATCCGACGCCCAACTGCGCCACGCGATCCAGGAACTCAACCAGATCGCCGTCCAACTGCACCGCTCCAACCTCCCGCACCACGCGCAGGCGCTCACGGCCGTGAAACGTGCGATTCACGATTTGCATCAGGCGTTGAAAGTTGCGTGACTGACCTACGACGCGGCTTTCGCTCGCGCCAGGCGTTCGACGAATTCGCGATGCTCCCGCGTCGCGAGCCCTTCGTGAAGCGTCGCCAGAACTTGGCCGGGTTGTTGACTGAGCAGAGCTGCGCCATTCAGCCACAAGCCGGGAAAGGTCTGCGAACGATAGATCTGGTCGGCGTCAGGCGGAATGATTTGGTACTCGCCGTCGATCAGGCGATGCCAACGGATCTCGTGGGAGTGAAAGACGACGGCGACATATTCTTGAACCCGGGCGTCCCGATAGATATCGCGCTTTTGGTGAAGGTCGTACGCGGCGCTGGTCAAGCAGATCTCGACCAGAAGTTCTGGACCGCCGCAAAGATAATTGCCCTCCACCCACGTTTGACCGCCGCATTCGGGCAAGATCCGAAGATGAACATCGGGTTGAGGAACGTCGTCGTCGATGATCGTCGTCGCGTTGCTGGCGACGCCCGTGCCGAGAGTCGCTGCTTGGTAGACGCCCAGCCAAGTCGCGATCATTGCTTCCGTTTCGCCGTGTTGAATCGAAACCGGCGAGGGCATATAGACAACTCCCTTGATCAATTCCGCACGTTTCAAACGCGGCTCATTCTCCCAACGACGCATGAACTCCTTCGCCGACAAAAAGTCGCCCGCGCATAAAGGGGGAACAGCTTCGACGGTGGCGATGGTCATTTTCATTCTCCGCGACCGAGACACCCAGGAATTATTGCTTATTGGCGAAACAATCGCAAGAGCGTCACGCTAGGGAGCCGACATCGTCGGCGAACTTCGGCCGGCGATTTATGCTTCCAACAAAATCCGCAACATGCGCCGCAGCGGTTCGGCGGCGCCCCAAAGAAGCTGATCGCCCACGGTGAAGGCGGCCAAATATTCGCCCCCCATCGGCAGCTTCCGCAAACGGCCGACGGGCACGGTGAGCGAACCGCTAACGGCCGTCGGCGTCAAATCGCGGACGCTCGCTTCGCGCGTGTTCGGCACCACCTTCGCCCACGGATTCGCCTGCGCCAGCATCTCGTGAATCTCG
>JBAXFO010000106.1:0-9915 GCA_037139885.1 Planctomycetota bacterium | reverse complement strand
GCCGGACGAGCGATTGGCGATGTAGCGCACCGGATCGATCGGCTCGTGCGTTGGACCTGATGTAATGAGAATGCGCTTGCCGGTCAGCGCGCCGCGCGGTTTGAGGGCGTCTTCGGCGGCGGCGGCAGATCCCCGAGGTCGGCCATCTCTTTGAGCAGACCGGGGCGAAAATACTCCTTACGATATTGATCGATGAACGCGAACGACGTCGGGCGTTCGGGGCGGCCGGTGTTGAAGTGCCAGCCGAGATATTGTTCGACATCGCGACGGCTCGAATCGTAGGGCCCGATGGCGTTCCACCCGAGCCAGTCGCCGAGTTTGCCGGCCGCATCGCGTGGGAAGAACAACGAAAAGAGCGGTTTACGCACATCGACCCCCTGCTGCACGGGGACTTCGACATCGCGCTCCTGCCCCGCCGTGCTGATCCGCAGCTTCACGTTCTGCCCGGGCTTTTTGAGCCACAGGCCTTCATAAAACGCGGCCGGGGTCGCGAACGTGCGCAGCTTGCCGGCCTTGTCGTAAAAGCCGCGCACGACGTCGCCGACGTTGACGCCCGCCACGTTGGCCGCATCGATGACGACGAGATCTTTCCCGCGTGCCTCGGCCGCCAGGTCGCCGAGGCTGCCGTGTTTGCCAATCACTTCGCCCAGATCCGTGAGGCTCCAGACGACCGTCGTTTGATCGTCGGCCGCGGAGGCGAGAAGCTTCCCGTCGGCGCGGAACGACAGGCTGCGGATCGGCGCGGTGTGCCCGGTGAAGCGCCGCAAGATTTGCCCCGTGGAGCCGTTGGCGAGTTCGAGAAGCGTCGTGCCCTTCGTCGGAATGTACGACGCGAGCGCCACGAGCGGGACATCGCCCTCCAGCGGCGGCAGCACGGCCGTGGCGGTGATCGCTCCTTCCCGGATGCTGCTCGCCGAAACCTGTTGGGCGCCCTTGAACAGAGTCGCCTTGAGACCGGCCACGACGACACGATAATCGCCGATGGGGGCCGCGTCGCTCACCCAACCTGCGGCGTTGGGGAGCAATTTGCCGGTGGAAATGTCGAACGCCAGGTCCCCGTTCGCGTCGGCTTTCTCGCTCAAGGTGAGGCCGCGTTCGTCCCCCTTTTTCGCGAACGCCACCGACCGCATCGTCACCCCGGCGCTGCGGAGGGTTTGCAGCGTCGCGCCGTTCTTGATGGCGTCGTTGATGTCGAAGATCAGAACGCGATGATCGGGAAAGCCGCCGACAGCGATGTGCGTGTCGGAAGCGGTCAACGTCGGCACGATGCGGTTGCCTTCGCCCAGCGGCAGTTTCGCGACGACGGCGTCCAGCTTGCCGAGATTGTTCCGCACGATCCACAACGCATCCGACGCCGGCAGTCCGTTTTGGAAGCGCCGGACGACCGAGAGGGTATACTCCCCCTTGCCGCCGAAACGGACGGCGAGAGGCAGTTCGAATTCGTTCGCGGCCGGCGACGGGATTCGGATCGTGGAATTGCGGACGCCGCTCGCATCGAGATCGGCGATCTTGAGCACGCCGGTCGTCCCCTCGATGCCGGTCATGGCGAGGCCGCGCGTGCCGTCGAGAGCGAGGCCGACGTTCATCTTGGGCGCGGGCAGATTCACGGCGGAGCCGTCGGCGGGATTCCACCGCATGAGCGTGCCGTCCTCCCAGGCCAGGAACGCTTGCAACTTGCCCGCGCCCGAATCGAGCAGCGCCAGCCCGGGCCGACGAGCGAACGTCAACGGCGTCATCGTTCGGCTGCCGATGGCTTTCTCATTGACGACATCCCAAACCTTGGCTTCGCCGTTCGCCTTGTTCGTTTGCGAGTCCCAACCCTCGGCGGCGGAAAGGAGCATGGGGTCTTTCGCGTTCTGTGCGAAGGCGAGCGATAGAGCGGGGCCCGAATGGCCGCGGAGCGTTTTCACGGAGCGATCGCGAACATTGAAAACGGAGATTTGTCCCCGTTCCTCGCGCATGGCGGCGGTCAGGCCCCCCTTGGTGGGAATGATTCGGCCCGCTTCGTTGAACTTCATACCTTCGCCGACGACGCCGAAACCGCCGACCGCCAGCCATTGGCCATCGTCGGAAATCGCAATGGCGTTGATGGCGCCGTCGAGGCCCGGGCCGATGGGGACGCGGAAAGCGAGGGCGTCGTCGAGTTCGAAGAGCTTCTTGGCGTCGTTCCAGATCCAGCCGCGGACGACTTTATCGAACCCGGCCGCATACAAGGTTTTCCCATCTGGACTGAACGCCACGGCCGTGACGTTGCTCGTCGGCCCGCCCGCTTCGAGCCGCAAGAGGGGTTTGACGCCGTTCTTTTCCTGGGCGAGAACCGATCCCGCGAAAGCCACGGCGATCGCGAGTGAGAGCATGCGACAATTCATGGCAAAGCGTCCAACGAAGATCCGACGAGAAGAGATCACCTATCAGGATAATGCAAATGCCGCCCGCAAAGCGGACGAAAATTCTCGAAAGTCGCGTGCAACTCCGAGAACGTGCGCCCGCTCCAAAAAAGAATCCCCATGCCGTCGCACGGGCCCCAAGCCGGCCCCTTGGGGGTCGACGGTTGCGGCCGTCCGCGGTTTCGTCGGTCTCCAAGAGACCGGCTTGGGTTACGCACGTCCCGTCCGGCGATCTTGGCCCCGATCCGGCTTACTCTTCGTCTTCCGCAGGGAGCAATTCTTCGCGAGTCGCCAGCGTGCGGACGCGTTCCATGAGCCGGCGGATCTTGCGGTCGGTGATCTTTAATTGCTCGGCGATCTCAAGCGTGGTGTATCCTTGCATGCGCAATTCGAGAATCTTGCGGTCGTCGGGCTTCAACTGCGCGAGGAAGTGTTCGAGATGATCGAGCAGGGCGGTCGCTTCGTCGGGCGAGGGTTCTTTGCTGAGCAGGTTGACGACGAGATCTTGCGAATCGTCGCCGCTGCCGGCGTCGCGGCCGGCGTCCCGTTTGCCCGCTTGATGATGGGCGACTTGGCGGAGCGTCTTGTGGACGGTGATGCGGGCGAGCATCCGGCAGATGTCGTCCTCGGCCGTGATCTGAAACTGTCCTTGTTTCGCCCGATGAAAAAACGTGCGGAAGACCGATTGCACGATGTCTTCGGCGTCGATGCGGCCCGCGAGCCGAAGACTGATCCGCTTGCGGGCCATGCCGACCAGACGGTCGACATAGAGGTCGAAGACTTCTTTGGTGGCGCCGGGGTCGCCCGCGCGCAACGAGCGGACGAACGAATCAACCGAGCGATCTTTCGACATGGCGGTCGTCCCCGCGAGCAGCGAATAAAGAGATTGTTAGAAGATTACAACCCGATCGGGGCGTTCAGCAAGAGGGAATGCGCCGCAGCCGGCGCGGTCGGCGTGCGACTCGTCTTCGATTGTCCTTCCCCGAAGCGAAAGCATGGGATATTCTTTTGATAGTTTCGATCGCATAATATCGAAGGCGTGTCGAAACCGGAACTCAGGGCAGACGTGTATGGCGACGCCGGACGACAATGAACCGGGCGAGACGGTGCAGTACTCGAAGGTGCGCGGGCTCGTGGAACGGCTCGAGCAAGCCTGGGAAGAGCAACAAGACTCCTCCAAAGGAATCGATCTGGCCCTTTTCCTGCCGGCGGCCAAGGATCCCTTGCGCCTCCCCTCGCTCGTCGAACTCATCAAGGCCGATCTCGCCTGCCGCTGGGATCGCGGCCTGCCGACGAGCCTGGAAACCTACATCGAGAAGTTTCCCGAGCTCGGGCCCATCGACAAAGTTCCTCCGCAACTCATCTACGAAGAATATCGCGTGCGCGCGCGGCATGGCTCGCCCGCGCCGCTCAGCCAATATAAATCGCGTTTTCCCTCGCAATTCACCAAAGTCGAAGGCCTAATCCAAACCGAACAATCGCAGATGACCGCGGCGCCCAGCGGCGGCGAATCGTCTGCCCCCGCCGCCACGCAGCCCGTCAATCCGCTCGCCATGCTGGGCGGCGGGACGCTCGTCGGCGGCCATTACACCCTCACCAAACGCATCGGCACCGGCGGTTTCGGCGAAGTCTGGCTCGGCAACGACATCCACGGCAACATCCCCAAGGCGATCAAGATCATCACCCGCTCCGTCGAATCCGACGAAGCCAAAACCGAGCTCCACGCCCTCGAAATCATCAAACGGCTCAACCACCCGTATCTGTTGCGGACGGAAGGCTTCTTCGCCGAACAAGAACGCCTCATCGTCGTCATGGAGCTCGCCGAGGGGAGCCTGCGCGAAATCCTCAAGAAATCGAAGAAGGATTCCAACGCCGGGCTGCCGGTCGAAAAACTGCTCGTTTACATGCGTCACGCGGCCGAGGCCCTCGATTATCTCCATGAAGAAGGCATCTTCCATCGCGACATCAAGCCCGAAAACATTCTGATCGTCGGCAAGATCGCGAAGGTCGCCGACTTCGGCCTGGCGAAGTTAGCCGCCAATCGGCAGTCGACCAAGACCAATTTCGCCGGCACGTCCGCGTACAGCTCGCCCGAAACCTGGAAGGGCCGCGTCACGCCCAAGAGCGATCTTTACAGTCTCGCCGTCACCTACGGAGAATTACGTCTGGGCCGAGGCGTGTTCAAAGGGAGCACGATTTACGAATTCATGATCGAGCATCTGCAATCGCAGCCGAACCTCGATCCCATGCCCGACGCCGAAAAGGCGGTCATGCTCAAGGCCCTCGCGAAGGATCCGGCCGACCGCTACAGCACATGCGCGGAGTTCATACGGGCCCTCGAACAAGCCGTCGCCGGGCCGGGAACTCTGCCGTCCGTCGGCAACCGCACCCTCGGCGACAACTCGACGCCCGTGTCCAAATTCAACACGCAAGTTTCCTCGAAGACTCCGCAAAATTCGCTCGGCGCCGCGCCCAGCAAGCCGCCCAGCTGGAAGACCGCGCCGTCGCATGCGGAGATCGATGTCGCCGAGCCGGAGCCCGTGCAACCGTATCGGCGCAATCGGCGCCGCAAAGGGCCGAATCCGCTGGTCATCGGCGTCATCGGCTTGATCGTGGTTTTGCTGGGAGCGTTGGGGGCCGGCTTTTTGGCGCGGAGCAGCGTCGAGAGCAAGGCCCAGGATCTAGTTGGCAAACGCGAATACGCCGCCGCTTTAAAGACCATCGACGACAGCAGCTTTCTCGTCGCCCCCTTTCGCAAGGGCCTGCGGGACGATGTCCAAGAAAAGGGGCTGGAACAAGCCGAGAAAGCCCGCAAGGCCGACAATCTCGACGACCTGACCAAAATCACGGTCGCCCTCGTCGAAGCCTTTCCCAACGACGACAAGGCCCCGACGATTTTGAACGACTCGCTTCGCAAACAGATCCCCGACTTGATCCGCAACGAAAGATACGCCGATGCGTACAAGCGGCTTTACGATCTGCCGCTCGATGTGCCCGTGAAACGCGATCAGCTTTCCGAAATCACGCGCAAATGGATCGAGCGCGGCTGGGAGGACATCGATCGGGACGATTACGCGGCCGCCAAACAGACCGCTGCCGACTTCCTGCGTATCGATCCGGGCCAGAAAGAAGCTTTGGCCCTGAACGATCTCGCGAGCACAGCCGAAACCCTCCGCACTCAGATCCTCCGCGGGCAGTATCGCGAGATCATGGAGAAGATTCCGCGCTCGCTGCCCGCGCGCGGGCAGAAGCTGGCCAACCAGCTTCGCGGCGAAGTGAAGGCCGCCTGGCTTAAACATGCCGACAGTCTGATCAAGAGCGGCAATTTCGAGGCCGCCCAGCAATCGCTCGTGCCGTTCTCCGAGTCCTTCAAGAACGACGCCCAGGGAAACGCTCTGCTGAAAACATCGCTCACCAATCTTTTTAAGGGCTATTTCGCCGAGGAGAAATACGAGGACGCCCTGGCCTTGCTCGCCAAGACGAATTTCGAGTTCAACGACCTGGTCGATAGCGTGAAACAGGCATGGCGCGACGCGGAGATCAAACGCTTCAAGAACGGCGACGACAGCGCCAAAGAACGCGCACTCCTTGGGTTGGGGAAGTTGACCAAGCAGTTCGGCTCGGATTTCGAGCTCCAGGACGATTACCGCAAATATCGCGGGGAATTCGTGAAGGGATTGTTGCCGCAAATCGACGCCAGCCTCGTCGCCAAAGATTTTCCGCGCATGCTCGACACCATCGCCAAGGCGGAGCCGTACGTTCAAGACCCCGCTCAAGAAGCCCAGCTCAAGTCGCTGCAATTGCTCGCTCTCGTCGACGTTCCCACGCCGGGCGAACGCAAGGCGATCGAGAGGCTGCTCAAGCAAGTGATGAAGCAGCCGGAAAAGGCCGTGCATCTCGACGAGATTTTGACGGGCGTGCTGAAGCTCGGCAAGGCGGATCCGTCGTTTGCGACGGCGGTGCGGCCCGAGTTGCTGGCCTTTCGCGATGTGATCCCCGAAGACAAGCTGCCGGCCGACTATTGGACCCTCCCCGGCATGGTGAAGAGCGATCCGACGCTGAACGCCACCGGTAGCCGTAAGATTTTGGCCGACGCCAAGAAGCTTTACAATAGCCAGGAGTTCGATCAATCGTTCCGGATTTTATCGCAAATCGATATTCGTAAGGAAAGCGACAAATCGCTGCGTTCCGAATACTACACGCTCTACGCCAAGCTGGGCGAGAAGGGGGCGTTGACGCGCGACCAGGTGATGGCGCTCGAACCGGCTGCCGTGGATTTTCCCGATATCAAGCCGTACCTGAGCAAGGCGATGACGCAAACCATCGCCCGCTCGTGGAAGACTTGGCCGCTGGGGAGCGAGACGTGGGCGACGCGTGTGCAAGACGCGTCGTACGCCGCCGAGGCCCCGATCGTGTTGGCGTTCAAGGCCGAGGGGCTGCTCGAATCGGGCAAGGCGGTCGACTTCAAACTGCCGCCGGGAACGGGAGACGAAAAGGCGTACGTCGACTACGTTCGCGCTTGCGTCGCCGCGGCCACGAACAAACGCGAAGATCTCATCGTCGCCGCGCGTGCTCTTGAGAAGCTTTCGTCGAAAGACGCTTGGCTGGCGCCGCCGCGGCGCGAACGGGCCAGCAAGATCCTTTTGGCCGCCGCCCTGGAATTCACGAAGTCGGCCGACGATGGCCGCCGCCTTTTCGAATCGCCGCAAGAAGCGGGGCAGGCGTTCGCATGGATCGAGAAAGCGCTGCAACTGCGCGACAAGACGCTCGCCGACGCGACGGCCTTACCGTGGGACGCCCAGATGACGCTCGCTCTCGCCGCCGCCTTCAAGGTTCCGCCTGCGTTCGAGATTTCCAAAACGCTGGGCGAGCAACTCTTCGCGAAAGACCGGAAAGGACTTGGGGGCGAGCAGATCAATCTCGCCCTGTCGAATCCGTCGGCCTTCGCCTCCGAATTGAAGACGCTAAAGGGCGACGGACAAATCGGCGTCAATGAAGTCAGCGGCATGCTGGGCCTGGGCGAGGCTCAACACGAAGCGGCGCCCGACAACATCGAAATCGCCCAGCGGCAGGCGCTGCTGTATTCCCTCAAAGCCTGGGCGCTCGAACAGGCTTCGCAAAAGAACAACGAGGCGATTTACTCGGCATATAGCAAAGCGTCGAAGCTCGATCCGGAGAATTCCTCGATCCTGATCGCCAAGGCCCGCTTCGGCGCCATCACCGCACGCGAGATGGCGGCCAAGGAACTCGTCGCCGCCGAGAAGACGAGGCTGCTCGAAAAGAGCGCGAAGGCCACCGATGCGGCTCTCAAGAAGAATCTCGTCAACGACGAATCGTGGGCCGAGCTGAATTTGGAACGCAGCCAGCTTGGGCTCGATCTCGGGAACCATTACTACAACGCGAGCCAGACCGAGGAAGCCAAGGAAGCGTTCGCGAACGCCCGCGATTTCGCGATCAAAGCCCGCGACGCCAAGATCCCCGTGAAGAAAATCGCCGACGCCTGGCTCGCCCTGGGCAATGCGTATGAAGGCCTCGCCCACTTCGCCCGTGTCGACATCAAGGACAACTATGAAGAGGCGGCCAAGGCCCTCGATACCGCCGCCAAACTCAATCCGGAATATGGCTTTCACGCGGGCCGGGCGCGCTACCGCTGGGCGAACGACGCCGGCGCCCAACTCGATGAGACCGCCAAAAAAGCGATCATCGCCGCCGCCGCGACGAATCTCGCCAAAATCGCCGAGAACAAGAAAAGCCCGTATGCCGCCGAGGCGAATTACTGGGAAGGCTTCGTGAACTGGCATCGCACCGATTATGCGAAAGCCTACGATTCGTTCATTCGCTCCTTATCGCTGGGCAAGAAAGACGACGCGGCCATCTGGGCTCGTTTCTCGCTCGACGCCATCGTTCTCCTGGCTCGTTCGCAAGTGAAAGTCGACCCGGCCCGCGTCCAGAAATGGTCGGAGGAAGCCGAGGAAACGTATCGCCCCCTCAAGAATCTTCCCGCGTTCAAAGGGGCCGAGCAACCGCTCGCCGACGTGACCGCCGAAGCCTACATGGAACTGGCGCGCCGCGACGCCGAAGCGAAGGACTTCGCCAAGTTCAAAGAGCACAGCGCCCGCGCGATCGATCTCAAGCACTCGACCAAGGCCCACGAGATCCTGATCCAACACGCGTTCGTTTCGAAAGCGAATCGCGCCAAGCTCGACGTCTCCGCCCAAAAGGTTACGGAACTTTACGAGCAGGCCCTCGCGACGATCGACGCCATGCCGAACCTGAACGCCGTGCAGAAACAGAACGCGCGCAGCGAGTTTGAGAAGTTCTGGAAGTTGATTCCGTAAGCGGTGGTTTGTTCGCGGCTCTCCGCAGGAGAGCGCTGACGGGACGCCGACTCGGTGACGGCGGCGGGGAGGGATCTCATCAGGACGCTTCTGCAGCCAACGGCGTCCCGTCAGCGCTCTCCTGCGGAGAGCCGCGAACTGCGAGCGAATTCATGCGAGCGGTTGTTTTCGATGCGGTCGGCACCCTCATCCATCCGCAGCCGAAGGTCTCTCAAATCTACGCGGATATCGGCCGCCGTCATGGCAGCAAACTCGACGATGCAACCGTCGCCCGCCGCTTCAAAGCCGCGTTTCAGCGTCAGGATGAAATCGACCGCAACAATCGCTGGGCGACGAGCGAAGAGCGCGAACGCAGCCGCTGGCGGGAGATCGTGGCCGATGTCTTCGACGATGTCCCTTTCGAGTCGTGCTTCGACGAACTTTACGCCCATTTCGCCCGCCCTCAAGCCTGGCATGTCGACGCAGGCGCCGCGAAACTCATCGCGTCGCTGAGCGGTTGCGTCGTGGCCATGGCGTCGAATTTCGACGAACGCTTGCACGGCATCGTCGCGGGTTTGCCGGAACTCAGCGGCGTGCAACACGTGATCGTGAGTTCGGAAGTGGGCTGGCGGAAGCCGGGGCGAGAGTTTTTTCGTGCGGTCGAAAGCCGACTGGGCGTCGCGGCGAAGGAAATCGCGTTCGTCGGCGACGATCCGCTCAACGACGGTGAAGGGGCCGCTCAGGCGGGCATGCGCTCGGTTTTATTGGGGCGCGATGTGCGGCATCTGGCCGAGATCGTCGGCCACGCATCACTTCTTAAATAGCAGCGCGATGCCCACGAGCACGAACACGATCGAGAGCTGAATGATCTTCGAGCGGTTGCCGGCGACCTCTTGCAGGAACGTGGCTCCGAAGCACACAGGCGTTTCGGCCGCCAGGGCGGGCCCTGCACAACATGCGACGAGTCCGACGGCGATGAGAGCGATGATCAGCACGCGGAAGGAGATGAATGGAATCATGACGATGCCCAAAAATAACGAATCCCGAATAATCGAACGTCGGCGCGCGGCGGACGTTGGTTCCCTTCGGAGGATGGAACTGCCGAAGCCTGAGCTTTGGTGAGGGTTCCATCCCTCGAAGGACTGACGTCCTCCGCGTGCCGCCGTTCTTTGGGCTCGGTCGATCGCTCGATCGAGCGGTGAATCACGGTC
>JBAXFO010000105.1:0-9964 GCA_037139885.1 Planctomycetota bacterium | reverse complement strand
GCCGCTCCTCAACAAATCCGCGGGGATTCCGATAAAGTTATGTGTAAATGACAGGCGCCGAATCCCACCCTCTCCGTATTCAAGGAGCCAGCCGTCGTAAACGGCTGGCTCTTCTGACTCCTTCGGTGTACATCGTCTTGGCGTGGTGATCGGTCTTCCTCATCGCGCGAAATCGATCGAAGTGCGTGGCCGAGAACTGGAGCAAGCTGGTAGTCCGAAAATCCTTCAGGAAATCGGTGAACGTCGTCAGATCGCCTCGATACTTGACTAGTGGTGACGCAACGACGAATTCGAGTTTCGATTCATGATGAGTTCTTGCTGGTTCGGAGTTGACCGGGAGGCTCGATGCCGGGGACGATGCAAAGCGAAGCGAGCGGATCGGCGTCGGCAGCGCAGAAGCCTAGATGGTGGCGGCGCCGCCAACCTTCCGCGTACTCGACCGCGCCCGACATCGATCCGGCCTCGCGCATGAGCGATTTCATCGTCTCGACGTAGGAATCCATTCCCTGGCTTCGATCGAGCCATTCCTTCTGGCTGCGGTGATGTTCGAGCATGCGAATCTTTTCAGCCATGACGCCGCCGACATCGACGAAGTGAGTTGGCGTCACCAATTCGCCGAGCGGCGTACGATTGCCATGCGGTTGGGCGTGGTAGAGCGTCACCGGGGCGTCGATCGCGGGGCGGGGAGGATGAGTGGCGTAGTTCGGCATTCCGCGAGCAAATGCCGCGGTGACGGCGAGCCGGCACGTGTTCGTGTGGTCTTCCATGTAATCGATGGGTGCATGCGTCAACACGATCGACGGCGACACCTCGCGTACCACGGCGGCGAGGCGGCGCAATGTCGCGTCGTCGTAGAAGATGCCGAGGTCGGGGCAGATGCTCGAATGGAACACGGCCCCGATCGATTCGGCGGCACGACGCGCCTCGGCCGCCCGAATGCGGGCTGTCTCGGCAGCGTCGGTCACCGACGACCCGCAGCAGCCGTCAGCGATGTTCATGTAATGAATCGTCCAGCCATTGTCGCGCAGTCGAATGAGCGTGCCTGCCATGACGAACTCGATGTCGTCGGGATGAGCCGCAATCGCGAACGCGGTCGGCATGAGAAAACTCCTCCTTCGATCACCGATCAATGCATCTCGACGTCGCAGGCGCCAATCCCACTTCGCAAGAAGTTGAATTGCACGTTTGGATGGTCGGCCAAGAGAGACATGGGAACGCTCGAATCGGGCAGCCGCTTGGAAATCATCAGCGTGGTCAGCCGCATGCCGAATGGGTTGTCGTGCCAGCCGGGATGCCAGATCGAGACCTTTTCCGCTTTCCAGGTCTCGAGCGGTCCGACGCTGATCGCTTGCGACGGGATGCCGGAGACTACGCCGCCCCCCGAGGTTCGAGCGTTCTGAATGATTGTCATCGGGTGAAGCTCGACGACTCGGGTTCCCAGCTTGCGGTACTCGGCGGGCGGCGGCGGCTCGTCTTTCCATTTCCCCTCGCGCCGCGGCGGATCGTTGAACGCCCAGTGCTTCACTTCTCCCTGGCCGCCCTGCATCACCACGCAGCGGACGCGATCATAGCTTGCCGTGTAGTCGCCCGGCGTCTCCGTGGGAAAATGAAGATTCTCCTCGGGCATCCGCAAATCCGGCCGGATGCGGTTGAAGCAAAGATCCATATCGGCCTTCGCGAAGCCGAGGGGAAAATCGCGGCCCGCCGCCTTGCCGTCGATGGCCCACTCGTCCATCCCCCAGAAATGAGCGTGCCGCAGATCGAGGTCGAGGTCGTTGACGAGTCGGGCGACAAGGGGCAGTTGCTCCGTTGGCCCGATCGGCCCGCAGATGCCGGCGGGATGATCGGCAGTCGCCTGTTTCCAGGCGTTGATGTACTCGAGCGCCTCGGCGAGAAAGAAGTCCTCGCGTGTCTCGTAGATACGAATGGCGAACCCTTCGCGAGCAAGTCGCGGAAGATCCTCCGCAGACAGCCTGGCAGCATCGTTCAAGAGTTCGGCATCGAGCGTGGTGTAATCCCACCACCCTGGCGCTACTTTGCTGATCGGTCGCATTTCGGGTTTCCTGTTTCCAATGATCCTACAAGCCTTCGATTTCCCAGCCCCTTCGCGGCTGCTGGCGAACGTGGCGCGTGGCCATTTCATTATCGGTAAACCGCAAATTCGCGGCATCCCAATTCAAGTTTTGATTCGGAAAGCGTGTCGCGAGAACGCCGAGCAGGACGGTTTCCGTCAGAGGGCCCGAATAGGAAAACGGAGCTGCGGCTCTGCCGTTGCCGCGGATGGCTTCGACGTACTGCAGATAATGATTCTGCTGTTCCATTTGGGGGATGCGGAAGTCGCGGAAACGATCGACCGGATAAAGCGAGAGGGGGTTAACGTATGGCGAGAACAGGACCCCGTTTTCACCGATGTAAATTGAGCCCTGCTCGCTGAACGGTCGATCTCCGATCTGCGCCCTGAGCGAGGCGGGGCGTTCGGCGTTGCCGTCGTACCAGTGGAGCGTGAGCGTGTTGTCCGTGTATTGCGTTCCGGGGAAGGTGTACACGACCCGAGAGTTCAGAGCCCAACTATCGGCGTTGGGAGCGGCGCCGAGCGAGCGAACGGTACGCGGCGCGGTCAGGCCGAGAGACGAGAAGACGGGGTCCAGAATATGACAGCCCATGTCGCCAAGGGTGCCGCCTCCGAAATCGACCCGATTGCGCCAAACGAAGGGATGGTAGTATCCCTCGATATAGGGCCGTTCCGCGGCGACGCCGAGCCAATGATCCCAGTTCAATTGAGCGGGCACAGGATCGGTGCGGTTGGGGCGCAGCGAAGAATCGCCCCACGAGCGACTGCTCCAGCTATGGACTTCGCGAACCTTGCCGATGGCGTTCGCTTGGATCGTGGCGACGACCGTTCGATGAACCGCGTGCGAATGGATTTGAATTCCCATTTGGGTGACGACGCGCCGCTCGGCGGCGGCCCGCGTCAGTTGTCGCGCTTCGTGAATCGTATGGGTGAGCGGTTTCTCGGTGTAGACGTTGAGTCCGCGGCGCAGGCAGCTCATCGTGATCGGACCGTGCATGTGATCGGGAGTCGCGATGCTGGCCGAGTTAATATCGCGTTCGCGGTCGAGAAGTTCCCGCCAGTCCTGATAGATTCGCGCATTGGGGAAAAGCCGGCGCACCTCGGCGGTTCGAGAAAGATCGACATCCGCCACGGCGACCAAGCGCAGATTCGGACTCGCGGCCAGGCGATTGATGTCGTTGAGCGCCATGTTGGACGCGCCGAAACTCGCGTGCAGCACGGTTTCGCTTGGCTTGGCATGAAGGTGTTTGCGAAAAACAAACGGCGCCGCGAAACCGATCGCGGCCTTCAAAGCGGTCCGACGCGTCATGTTGGAATGAATCATTTGCGACCTCTCAAGTTTGAATACGCGGCGCTTCATCGAACAACTATTGCGGATATCATCTGGGTTGTCTTCGCTTAGTCGAGTTCCTTGATCGAGACATTCTTGAACCACAGCCTGCCAAGCGAGCCATCTTGTTTTGGATGAGCCTGCAATTCGATCGGCCCGCGGACAGGCACAGGGTCGCCTTTCTTCCACGCATTTTCGATCGCGACCTTGTCGGCCACAAGCTCTCCATTGAGCCGGACAGAGACCTGGTCGCCCTTCATGGTGATGTGGAATGAGTTCCACTCGCCGGGCGCCTTGTCGGCTTTCTTCAGGGGTACATTATCTTTCGTGTTGTTCCAAAGGGAACCCGAACCTTTGCCGATGTCCTTTTCGAACCGCTTCATCTCGGGACAGTCGGAATCCCAAATCTGAACTTGGGGCAGACCTCGCAGGTAAATGCCGCTATCGCCTTTCGGCTCGATTTTCCAGTCGACGAGAAGCTCGAAGTTGCCGAAATGCTTGACGGTCGCGAGATTTCCGCCCTTGCCGTCATTGACCAAAACCCCGTCCTGGACCGTCCAGTGAGCGAGTGTGGCCTGATCCGCCTTTTTCTGCCTGGCTTCAAGATCCTCTCCCGCCAACTTGAGACGCTGATCGATTCGGATCGCGGCTTGCCAGCCGGTGGTGTCTTTTCCGTTAAAGAGCGCCACGAACCCGGCCGGCGTCTTGTTGTCGTCCGCGCGGACATAACTGGCGAGTTGCGAGGCGATGATGAGTCCAAACAAACAACTTCGCATTTGCACCTCCAAGAAGAAGGGTGGTTCCACGGTTTTTCATTTCTGCAAGGCGTACACGGCCTTCGCGTTCTCCAAGAAAAATTTGGCGGCCGCTCGATCGCCCTTTTCGGCGAAGTAATCGCGAACGATTCCCACCACGGTCTCGTACGGCGCTCCTCCGTTCGAAATCGGCCAGTTGCTGCCGAAGATCAGGCGATCTTCGCCGAAGTACGTCCAGAGCGAATCGAGAACCGGACGATAGTGTTTGACATCGCGCGGCGCCTGCTTCCGCCCGGTCTGCTCCACGAGCGCCGACACTTTGCAGGAGACGTTCCGGTGCTTCGCCGCCGCCGCCATTCCGTCTCGCCAACTCTTGGGCGGTTCGTTGCCATCGATGCGCAGATTTGCGGCATGATCGATGACGATCCGCAGCTTCGGCAATTCCGCGGCCAGCCGAGCGACATCCGCGGGCGTATCCGGTCCGCCGAGGACGTCCAAGGCGAGGTTGAGATCAACCAGCAACTTGAGGCGATTGACGAGATTGCCGTTGAGGCCGGCTTTCAGTTCGTTGTGAGTGATGCGGATGCCGCGAAACCGCGGATTGCCAGCGAAGCGGCGCAGATTCTTCTCGAACTCGTCCGACGCGGGATCGAGCCGACCAACGACACCGATAACGAACGGGTCCTTCGCCGCCAGATCGAGCCACCATTGATTGTCTTCCAGCAGCGGGCTGGCTTCCACGACAATGGCGCCCACAGCGCCGAGCGGTTGGGCGATCTTCTTGAGATCTTCGGGCAGAATGGGTTTGGGCAGCGGTTTGTCGGTCTTCGGCCGAGACGGCGCCGTCGGCCGCAATGGATCGAAAAAGTGAACGTGGGCGTCGATGATTTCGAGTGTCGGCTTCTCTTGAACGAAATTGCCGTGTGCAACCCACGCCACCCGAAAGCCGAGTCGGCTGCCGCCGTACGTTTGGGAGCTTACGCCCCGACCGGTCGCACGGCAGCTTCGACCTGCGCTGTCCCACGCATTGCCGCGATTGTCGATCGCCTGCGTTTCCACGAAATCTTTCTTCCAGACATCGGCGCACCATTCGGCGACGTTGCCGGCCATGTCGTAGATGCCGAAGGCATTGGGAAGCCTGCTGCCAACCTTCCCTGGGTTGAGGAAATTGTTTTCGGTGCATAGCGTCACCACGACTGGGCTTTTTTCGTCGCCAGGAAAGTATTTGCCTGGCGGCACGAGGATCATGTCGATCGTGGCGCTTCGAGCCGCGTCGAGCGGGAATGACTTTTCGTGACTCGTCTCTCCCAGGTATTTTGCCCAGGCCTTTTGCGATGCGATCACCGTTGCTGCGTCAGCTCCCCTGGGGCCGGTGCAGTCCAAGATCGGCGGTGTTTCGTCGGCGCTCAGGTGGCGTCCGACTGTGAGCGTCAGCAATAACGCGAAGAGGGAGGTGTTCATCGGTTTGGTTCCAGGGAATCGAATTCGAGGCGAAGCAGCGTCGGCGATACGCTCACCCGAGGGGGAGTCACGGCACGCAGACCACACGAAACCCGGCAGCGCCATATCGACTCGCGCCGGCTCCAACAATGTAGCGAATCGCACACCGGCTATCCCTTGGGCCAAAACCCCAGGAGCCGCCTCGCAAGACGGGCCGCGATTCTCCCTGATTGACGGTCTGCAATCCGTTTCGCTCTTTCGGCAGGTTTGAGTATTTTCCGTAGTGGTCTTCGACCCATTCCCAAACATTGCCGTGCATGTCGTAAATCCCGAAATCGTTGGGCTTGAATTGCCCGACCGGCGCGGCAAAAACATGGCCGTCTTTCGCCTTGATCGCCGATGGATTGGGAAACCGTTCGTTAAGCGTCGCGTCCGCGACATTCGCGTACTCCGCCAACTTCTCGTCGTCGTCCCCGAAGCTGAAGCGACTCTGGCTCCCCGCTCGGCAGGCGAACTCCCATTCCGCCTCGCCCGGTAAGCGCACTTCCCGCAAGTGAGCTTTGCCCTCCGCCTTCTTCGCCAGCCACTCGCAGAATTTCCTCGCATCGGTGCGTGTGATGTTCGTCACGGGGTAGTCGTCCGTCTGCGTGGAAACGCCATAGTTGGACCAAATGTACTTCTTGTTCCGTCCCTCGAATTTGTTCAACGCTTCGTTAAAGCCATAGCCGCCGTCGGTAGCCTCCGGTTCCGTGACATAACCGGTGTCCTCCACGAAGCGGCGGAACTGGCCGCGGGTCACTTCGAAACGACCGATGTAGTAATCGTCG
Organism: Planctomycetota bacterium; assembly: GCA_037139885.1. Lineage (GTDB taxonomy): Bacteria > Planctomycetota > Planctomycetia > Gemmatales > Gemmataceae > JAIEPT01. The sequence goes on along the minus strand of JBAXFO010000105.1, from coordinate 3,541 downwards.
GTCATGGTGACGCTCTGTTCGCTCTCGAGATCCGCCCCACCGAACCGCTTGCCATTGAAATACTTCGTCGCAACCGCTTCTTGCTCTTGCTTCGATGAGCCGATGGTGAAGGTCTTTCCCTTCGCCGAAACCTTGACGAGCTTCAGTTCGACGCCCTTGCCGAGGTCGAAGACGAGATAGTCGAATTCCTTGTTGAGCCGGCGATCGGACGCTTTGAGGACCCGTGGATTCGGCCCCTCACCCGCGATCGCAAGATCGGACCACGCGCCGCAAACGCAGCCGACGAACAGGGTGAACAGAAGCAGGCGTTGAAACACGTAAAATCCCTCGTAAATCGCTCCGACATTCCGCTCAATGATCGATTCTCGGGCGAGGACCTCGTTTCCAGCTCTCTCGCATCACTGCCAGACGTTCCAAAGCGTTGCCGCCGTGGCGGCGGGGTCGATGTCCGTCGCTTGAAACGTGACGACGTGCCCGTCGCAGAAGACAACATTCACTGTCCTCGTGTGCCGTGCTGCCATTGCCACGTCGTTGACGAACGTCCAGTCCGAGGATGGCCCGGTGTAATCGACGACACTCGCGTTCGCATCGAGGGCCAGAATCGTGTTGCTGGGACTCGCGAGATCACCCGTCCTTCCAACGAATTTGTTAACGCCGTAGTCCGATGGAGCTGACGACGTCGGGTCGCCGTAAACAAGCACGACGGCTAGTGAGCCGCCAGCCCAACCCGACCAATTCGTTCCAAGATTGTTGAGGGTGGTGATCTTTATCGTGTCTCCCGTACCGGTAATACTGACAGTCGTTGGCGTGGTGTAAGGGTTTGTTCCGGGAGCTCTTTCGAGAGTCGCGGGTTGAGCGGGCCCAAACGATCCTCCCGCGCCAACATTGACCATAATGTCCTTGGTGCCCCAAAGCGTCCACGGCGACGGGCCAAGCCTCCAGTCGGCTTCATTGTAGTTCCAAATCTTCAAGGAAGTGAAATTGTGCTGTTCAGGAAATGTGATGGAAACCCAACTTCCGCTGCTCGAAAAAACGGTATAATTGTATCCTCCATTCTGGAAGAATTCGTTTCCAAAGAAATTGAAACTCGAATTGGAAGTGAATACCGCCCTCGAGGGCTTATTGAAAAGCAATTCGGGGGACATGTGCGTTGTGCCCTGTCCGGATATCGCCGCGCCCGAAACGCTGAGGGGATCCGCCCCGCCGCCTCCACTCGCAGAATTGCCCCGTGTCAGCCTGCTTGGACAAAAGAGCGCCGTGCTGTCATTGCCTAGATAAGGAAGCAAGGCCGCCTGCCAAGTAGCGGTCGGCAACGGCGTATCTTTGTGCGTGCGCCGATTATTATAGGCCATGCCGATTTGCTTCAAATTATTGATACATGACGTTTTGGCCGCTACATCTCGCACTTTCTGAATGGCGGGAATGAGCAGAGCGATGATGCTTGCGAGGATGGCAATGGCCACCATGAGTTCGATCAGAGAAAAACCACGCCGAACATTCATTGCGTTTAACCTCATAAGGACAATAAGTAGAAACATCGCCGAAAGGCGCTGAGGATGCCGATTAGTACTATGGCCTACCGCAAACGTTCTGCAACAGTCAGCTGCGGTCCTTTGATTCGCTTGAAACGGCAAATTTTCCAGATGGCAGCTGCCGTCTGACGCCTACGATTGACTGTTGCAGAACGTTTGCGGTACGCCATACAGCGCAACGCGACGAATCAATCGTTTACTGTTAAAGGACTTATGGCCAACACGAGGCGAGCGGCATCGATTGGTCGGCCGTTGTGTCCGAACGCCTGATTGCCTGTTTCGCCCAACGTATCTCCTCCGTGAACAATCGTCCTTGCGCTGTAGTATTAGCGGATTGCGCGGGTCCCCCGTGCACCCTTGTCCGCGTCTTGTTTTCTAAGACTTTCCAAACGCTCCCTAAGTTTTATCACGACCGCGGCCCGCGTTGCAGGAAGGGCGTTTGGTGAAAACGTGAAACCTTCAGCGAGCGGAGGCGCGTTCCTTTTGATCGCGAGCCATCCGCGTTCTCGCACCTTTGGACTTTCGTTTTCCAGCGCCGCGAAGTACCGGGGAAGGCCTTCAGGGTCTGACACGTTGTCAAGCGTGAGAATTGCAATCGCCATGACTTCGGGGTCTTTGCTTTCGTCGGCGACCTTGCGCATGTAAGGGGCCATCGCGCCACCCCCATCTGCCCGCATCTGACCGAGCGCAAGGACGGCTCGCACTCGCTGCGCCGAATCGCCCGCTGTGAGGGCGGCATTCACCAGACTTTCCATTGACGGTTCTCTGTCCGGCAACCACCCCCACACAATGGCCCCGATGAGCACGACCACGCAAATGGCGAGAATCGCCAAGGGTCTCTTCGGCGCTCCTCCGCCATCTTCGGAATTGCCCAAGTGTCGATTCACTACGCCTTCTCCATTGGGGACGCTGAGGCCAGCAAGTTCGCTAGGTTCTCAGCGTGAACCCGGCCCATGACTGCGTCCCGAATACGATGTCGTTGACATGCCCATGCGTGGGAAGAACGTATCGGGAAGTCTCGGAGGCCTCCGTAGGATCGTGTTCGACGATCACCTTCGGAAGGTAACACTGATTTTGCCGGAGAGCATCCAACGCGGCTGCACTCCGAGCCCGTTTCGATTCTACGGCCTGGACTGATTACGGCATAGGCGGAATGAGAGGAGAAGTTCGCTATTTGTTCCTAACAAACGTAAACGGCAGCTTAACGATCCCTTTGTAAAAACCTACGCCAAAATCTCGGTCAGCGGACCAGTCGTGTTGATGTCCGCGAGCTCGCGGTCCGGTTCGCCGAACGTCTCGCGATTGTCCCCGACGGCGCGCAGCAACGACAGGAAGAAGTTGGTCATCGTCCGGTGGCCGGCTTTTTTGTACCCGGGAAACTGTAGGAACCGCCCGGCCGTCCTTAGACGACCGCCCAAGTTGCCGACCAGCGCCATCGGCCACTGCATACCAGTTCCGTGGTGTTCCTCGGCCGAATCACTCATGTAAACGATCAGCGAATTGTCGAGCATCGTGCCGTTTCCTTCCCTCACAGCCGCCAGACGGCCGGCAATATCGGCAACCCGCTCGGCGAAAAAACGCCGGACCGGCACGGCATGCTCTTCACGACCGGGCTGGCCGGTCATGTGGCCAATCGCGTGACCGTCGAGAGTGACGCCGAGGTCTCTCCAGGTGTGGTACCCCTGGTATCCGCAGGCGGTGTCGAGCACCACCACGTTGGTCAACCGCGAAGCCAGAGCCGCCACCGCCACCGCGCATTGCGCCCGGAAGCGATCCGTCGTCCGGGTGCCGTCAAACGCGTTCATCAACGGACGATGCGCCCGCAATTGGTCCGCACGCGCGTTGATTTGGTCCTGCCGCGAACGCATCTGCTCGAAGGCCTCGAGGTAGATGTCGAGCTTCTCTCGGTCCATCGCCGGCAGCTCGCTACGGACCCGCCGAACATCGGTTCCGATCCAGTCGAGCAGTCTGTTGCGGGCGGCGAATTCCCTCCCGGCGTTCCCCTCGGC
>JBAXFO010000104.1:0-10071 GCA_037139885.1 Planctomycetota bacterium | reverse complement strand
TATAAGAACCTCAAGGCCAGCGCCAACGAGGCGTTTTGTCCCACGCTGCGCGGCCTCGTGCCGACCGCACTGCCCGAAGGCGTCAACGCCGTTTACGAGATCGTGATTGATGGCGTCGACCAACTGTCGATCGAAAGAGCCATGAACGTCGGCATCCGCGCCGCCTGCCGGGCCGGAATACGTAAGATTACCGCCGGCAACTATGGCGGCGCCCTGGGACCTGTGCATCTGCGGCTGCATGCGATCCTTAAAAATGGCGAGCCGTGACGTATCCCTGGGATTCGGAGTACCTCATCCCAGGGCTTGGGACGTTTTGGAACAACGTGTTGATGGAGAACTGACCGATGAGCCCGACCGAAACGTATTCTCCCGGCCTTGAAGGCGTTGTCGCTGGCGAAACCGCCGTGTCGACGCTCACCGGCGGCCTGTCGTACCGCGGTTATCCTGTCGTTGAACTCGTCAAGAAATGCGATTTCCTCGAAGTCGCGTATCTCCTCTTGTACGGCGATTTGCCCGACCCGGCTGCCGACGAAGCGTTCCGCGATCGGCTGGCGAGCACGACCCTGCCGGCCGCGATGAGCAACTGGCTGGAGCAGATTCCGCGCGACGCCGTGCCCATGGATGTCGTGCGCTTGGGCATCGATCGGCTGGCGCTGCACGATCCGGAGACGCAAGAAACCGGACGCGAAGCGACGTTGCGAAAATCGGAACGCCTCCTTGCCCAGGTGCCGCTGTTGATCGGAGCCCTGGCGGCTCATCGGCACAACCGCGCTGTTTTCGCCCGCCCGGCTCTCGGTTTGACCGGCAATTTGCTCGCGATGTCGCTGGGCCGGGAGCCGACCGCGGAGGAACAAAAGGCGTTCGATTTGTCGTTGATCTTGTACGCCGAACACGAATTCAACGCGTCGACATTCACCGCCCGTGTGGTGACATCGACGGAAGCGGACCTGCATTCCGCCGTCAGCGCCGCCATCGGGGCCTTGAAAGGACCGTTGCACGGCGGGGCCAATGAGCGCGCGATGGATGTCATCCGCGCGGCGGGCCCTCCCGCCGGAGCCGACGCCTGGCTCAAGGGAGCTCTGGCGCGCAAAGACAAGATCATGGGGTTCGGCCATCGCGTTTACAAAGCCGGCGATGTGCGGGCCGGCATCTTGAAGCCGTATTCTCACGAAGCGATGATTCGAGCGGGACATCAAGATTTGGAAGCAACGTCGGAGATCATCGAAAAGGGCATGGAACGCGAGAAGAATCTGTTCGCGAACGTCGATTGGCCGGCGGGACGGCTTTACTTCGCGATCGGCCTCGATGTGCCGCTCTATACGCCCTTTTTCGTGGCCGCCCGCGTCACGGGTTGGTGCGCTCACGTGCTGGAGCAGCAGGCGAAGAACCGGATTATTCGTCCCAAATCGCTGTATATCGGCCACGCGCCGCGGCCTGTGAAGTGATGTCGGCGATCGGAGTTTTCGTCGCCAGCGGCAAAGTTGATGATTTCCCGCCGCGGTCGTGAGAAGTTCGCGAAAAAAACGCTTGGGCAGCCGTTTGCGACCTATTATGGTAATGGAGAGGAATTCCCTCGTGGAAAGGATGCGGACACATGATCGACCCCACTGATCTCTCCGAGGCGTGCGATATGTCCGACGATTTTCTCGCCCCCCAACACGGCACGCGGGGCGAACCGACGGTTGCGGCGTCGTTGCCGCGCGGGCTCAGCATTGCTCTGTCGCGTGAAGCAGGCTCTCGCGGCAGCAGCATCGCGCGCCGCGTCAGCGCCCGCATGGGCTGGGACATTTACACGCAAGAGATGATCGAAGTGCTGGCCCAGGAGTCGGCTCTCAATCGCGAGATCGCCAACGAGCTCCCCGAGGGGGCCGCCGAGTGGGTCCATGAGCATCTTCAGCAACTTCTGCAAGAACAGTCGATCAGCCGCAATCCGCAGGTGATGGAGCTGGCGCGCGTGATCGCGCTTTTGGGCGTGCAAGGTGAAGTGGTGCTTTTGGGGCGCGGCGCCGGCTGCGTTCTGCCCCCGGCGTCGACGCTTCATGTCCGTCTCGTCGCGCCGCTGCACGACCGCGTCGCTTATATGGGGCAATGCTTACGCCTCACGGAAGAGGAAGCCGACGACCAGGTCCGCCGCCGCGATCAACGCCGGGCGGAGTTCTTGTCGACGCATTTCCATCGCAAGCCGAGCGACATGCATCAATACGACATGGTTCTTAACACGAGTTTCCTCGGCGAAGAGACGTGCGCCGACTTAATCGTGCAGGCGGCGAAAGCGAAAATGAACGCCGGCTATAGCGGCGACGAGTGATTCGGGCAAAACGTCAAGCCAATCCCATCATGATGACTGCGACTCCGCGCCGCCAAAAGGGTCGCGGAGTTCTCCATTTCTGGCGAACTTCCCGACCCTTCCGTTGTTAAGCGACGTTTGCGCATTAGCGCGGGTAAACGGGCGTGTAGTAGTATTGCGTCGTCACCTGGCGGGGGCGGAAAATGCCCAGGCCATAAGCGCTCGTCTGGGAACTGTACACGCCATAGGCCGGCGCCACCGGAGCCGGGGGATAATACGCGACCGTCGGCGCGGGTGCATAAGCGGGCGCGTAAGCGGGCGCGTAAGCGGGCGCGTAGTACGACGTCACAGGCGCGGGGTACATGGCCGGAGCCGGCGGATAATACGAGTACGAAACCAACGGAAGCGCCGGCTGCGGTGCGAACATCACGGGCGGCGGGCTTTGAACGTAAACGTATTGTGCGGAGGCCGTCGACGCCGCTGCAAAAGCGACTGCCGCCGACAGAGCGAACCGTGTCATAGCGTTCATGGTGCAACTCCAAGGTGTGAGCAAGGTCTTCTCGTTCCTCATTCATTTTCAAGGCGGGACAGCGGGATCGCAAGCGAATTCGCGAACGGGGCGAGGCGCGGTCCATGAAGCCGAACCGCGTGCACGCCCCGTGTCAAGATTCGAACGCGTCAAAAATCATGGGTTGATGAGGCCGCCTTCGGGGAGGCGTTTGAGTTCGATGTCTTTAAACTGGACGACCATCGGGCCGCCGACATGGATTTGCAGCGCCAGGATGCCTTCGAGGGCGCGGCCGGTTTTGTGGTGGTCGACGAGATCGACCGTCAATTTGCCGTCGATGTATTGTTCGATGTGGTTGCCGTTGGCGACGATCTTGTAATCGTGCCAGGCTTTGAGGTCGAATTTATCGAGGAGCTTTTCGCCGAGCGAGCCGACGACCTGCTTCTTGCCGGTCTCATCGATGACGACCTTCTGCCCGAGATTGGCCAAAATGCCGCGGCCTCGTTCTTCGTAAAGAATGCCCATGAATTGACCGGACGCGATGTCGGCTTGATAGCCTTTGACGATGAACGGATCCGCTTTTTCCTTGGCGAGATGGACGGAGCGGTATTGGATGCCCGAGTTTCCTCCCTCCATGCGGAACTTGCACTTGAGTTCGAAGTTGCTGACCTTGCCTTCCTTCCAGATCAAGAAGGTGTTCGTTTTGATGAGCGTATCTTTGGTGATGACGCCGGTGATGGCGTCATCCTTCACGACCCAGTGAGGCGAGCCTTCCCAACCGGTGAGCGTTTTGCCGTCGAAGAGCTTTTGCCATTCTTGGGCGGGGGCGGCGCTTGCCGTCGTGAGGACGAGGCCAAAAACCAGCAGGAACCGTTTCATGAGACGTCCTTTCGGGAATGAATCGAGAGTCGACTGCGCGTCGATTGTCAGCTCAGTCTAAAGAACCGAATGCGTTCCTGACAGCGATTTGTTGGCCGCAATGTCAAGACGTTGGGGCGCCGTTAACAATTCGACGAAAGCGTTGCAATCGTTAAAGCGCTTTGATCAACACCTTCGACTTGCGGCCGCTGGCGTCGTAGCGTTGGCGGCGGGTGGGGGGCAGGTCGTCGGGGGCGCCGATCTGGAAGCCCCCTTTTTGCAGGAAATAGTTGATGGCCTGGGTCGACAGGCAGAAGAGGGTTTTGATGCCGAACTGCCGGGCCTGACCCTCGATGAAATTCATGAGGCGGACGCCGATGCCTTGATTTTCGAACTTGGGCGAGACGCACACGCAAGCCATCTCGGCCTTGCCCAGATCGGGATATTGATGCAGGGCGATGCAGCCGGCCAGACTGCCGTCGATGTCGAAGACATAGTAGTCGGAAAGAGTCCGCTCGATTTCGCCAAGTGTCCGCGGCAAGAGTTCGTCGTTTTCGACGGCGCCGCGAATCAGGGTGAAAATCCCGCGGGTGTCTTTCTTGAGAGCTCGACGGATGGCTTGATATTCGTTGAGATGAACCAGCGTGCCGATGCCTTCATTCGAGAAGACTTCGCCGAGCAACCCTTCCTCGACCCGGCCATCGATAATGTGGACACGCGGCACGCCGCCGCGCAGCGCCCGGACGGCGTTGGCCAATTTCGACGGCCCCGGCTCGAGCATTTCTTTGATTTCGCCCTTCGCGAGCCGCTTCATGAGCAGTTCGCCCTCATCGACGGAGAGATGGCGCTGAAGGACCGGTTCATCGCGATCGTTCCAGCGAACCATGATGCCCGGTACGGTCGTGAGGTAGATGAGCTTGGCGGCTCCGAGAGCCTTCGCGACTTCCATGGCCACGGCGTCGGAATTGAGCCGATAGGTAAAACCCTCGCCATCACAACCCAGCGGCGGCACGACGGGGATGATGTCGTTGCCGAGCAAGGCGCTTAAGAGCGGGATATCGATGCGTTCGACGCGGCCGGTCCATTGTTGATCGACGCCGCTCAAGATGCCGGCGGGATGCGCGACGACCGCATTCGTGCAGGCTCCGCGCAGATCGGTCGCGGAGAGGCCTTCGAGGATTTCGTGGGAGACGCGATTGGCGGCCGTCAGGGCGATTTGCAACGTCGACGCGTCGGTGATGCCGGTGCCGTCGATGTTGGAGGCGTTGCTGCCGGTTTGCTCCGCGAGCCGGGCCACTTGCAGTCCCGCGCCATGCACGAGCACGACGCCGATGCGCAGGCTGCGCAGCAGGGTGAAGTCGAGGAGCAGATTGCGAAAATTGTCGGTCTCGACGAGGGCTCCATCGAGAGCGATCACGAACGTTTTGTCCCGATATTGGGGGACATAACGCAGAATTTCACGAAGATCAGCAAGTCGCAACATTGAGAAGGGACACGGAAAGGGAAATCTCCGCACGAGCGGAGCAGGACCAAAGAAGCCCGAATGACGAAGACCAATCGTCATTCGGGCTTCGTCATTCTTTCGTCAACGAGGATTTCGTCATTCGCTCAGAATCTAGTCTAGTTGTCATGGGTCACAAAAATCATCAGCGCCTCGACGCGGACCGTATTGCCGGAGTTCAGGTTCGGATCGACGCCGATAAAATCTTTCTTCGTCGGGGTGACGACTTTGGGAGCGGGAGCCCGCTTGGGCTCAGTCACGACGACCAGTTGGCCGGTTCGCAAATTCGACACATCGGAGGCATATCCGGGCAAGCGCAGGCTTTTGAGTTTCGAGAGTTCGGCGGGGGCGAGTTTCTTGGGGAGGCCGGCCTCATCGTAGACGGGGGGCACAAAATTCGTCCGGACGCGAACCATGTCCGTGACCAAAATGCTCTTGGGTTCGCCGGGGAAGACATCGACGATTTTCTTTTGCCAGTCCTGACGATACTTCTCAATTCTTTCTTTTTTGGAATTTGGGGCAATGCTCTGCCGTTCTTTCAGGTCCCAGAGTTTGAATTCTTGCTCTTTTTGCAAATCGATGGGAGTGATGCGAATTTCGCGGCTGTTGTCGACGGAGCGAACTTCCGCAATGCGGCCACGCCACGTGAAGCCCGCCTTGACGGCGTCTTCCGAAGGCAACATCGGCCCCTTCGCCTTTTCAACCTTCGGATCGGGGGTCTTGGGCTCGTCGGCCACTTGGGCGCCGAGGAAGGGAAGGCAAACGGTGATGAGTGCGAATACCGCGAGCAATGACTTGTGCTTCATGGCGGACCTCGAAATGATATGCAGAACCCGCGGTCATTCTAACAAAGCGACCCGAAGTGTGCAAAAGGAAAGGCGCAGCGATTGACGAATTGGGCGCCGCCGGCGAACAATGGTGTGTTAGTCTGAAGGATAGGAATCGTCTTCGACTTAACGACATCTTTCGGCGCGACCGCAGGCTGGCGGTCCGAGGCGCCGGACATTCCGATTCCGCGACAACGAACTCCGCTCTCTGAGGTGCAGCATGGCATTGAAAGCTTTCGCGAAACATCGGTTCGGCGCCGTCGTCTGTGGGGCCCTAATGTGTGCGACTCTGATGATCGTCGCGCCCCGCGTCTCCGCCCAGGCGCCCGACGCAGCGTCGCCCCCCGATTTGCAAAAGCAGATCGACGACGCCCTCAAGGAACTCAACAAACTTGAGAAGAGCAAACCCGAACCGCAGATCGTTCCCGAAGCGGTGGACCCTGCGCAGCAGCAGAACGAGGAGATGCGCAATCAGCTCCGCCAAAGGCAGTTCCAGGCGGGCGCCGTCGGCAATCCCCTCTTTATTCAGCGCTTCGGCGGCGCCGGGCGCGCCGCGGGCCAGGCCCGGTTCGGCGTCATCGTTCAGCGTCTCACGCCGGTTTTGGCCGAGCAACTCAAAATCGACGCCGCCGAAGGGTTGATGGTGCTTTACGTCGTGCCCGAATCGCCGGCCGCGAAAGCAGGCATCGCGCGGACCGATGTCCTCGTCGAAATCGACGGCAAACCTCTCCCGAATGATCCCGTGGCGTTTCAACAGACGATCGCCGACGTGAAGCCGGCGACGGAGATCTCGGCCACGATCGTGCGTCGCGGGCAGAAGGAGACGATCAAGGGAATCAAGCTCAACGATCTCCGGGCCGACGCCAACGTGCCGCTGCCGTTCATCGTGCCCGGGGGCCCGCGAATTCAACAAGGTCCTTTTCCCGAGATTCAGATCTTCCAGCCCGGCGGCAATCGCGGCCTTCAGCTGCAAACCATCGTGAACGGCGGGGAAGCCATGCGGATTCAAGTCGCCAACGAGAAATTCACGATCTTGTATTCGCTGGGCGACCTGAGGGCGACCGTGATCGGCGCCCGCGCGGACGGCAAGACGACCCCCAGCGTGATCCGCATTCAAGACGGTGAAGCCAACGTGACGGCGAATACCCTGAATGAAGTGCCCGAACGCTACCGGGCGACGATCGCACGCATGTTGGACAGCGTCAAATAGACCGCCGCCGACCGGATCGAGCGCTTCCATTTTCTGCAGGGCTCCAGGACGTTGAGCGCTCGGTCACGCCGGTTTGGCGGACCTTTAAAAGCTGGCCGATTTTTTTTTGACTTTTCTGTATTGCCGCTCTTCTCTCGCCAACGGAGGACAATTCTTCTAGACTAGCTGGCAATGGTTTCGGCCACGTCCCAGGCGGCCGTCCACGCCTTGGGCCCACGATCGTGAGAAGCCCGGGATAAACCCGGGGTTAGCCCCATGCAGCCGATCACACCTCAGGAATGTTCCCGCATCGCTCAGGATCTGCAAATTCGCAAGATCCAGGTCGAAAGCGTGGTGCAACTTCTCGACGAAGGCAACACGGTCCCGTTCATCACGCGTTACCGCAAGGAACGCACCGGTGGACTCAATGAGGATGTCATCCGCCTCATTCAGACCCGGGTCCAGTTCCTTCGTCAACTTCACGACCGCAAGCAAACCATCCTCAAGACGATTGCCAACCAGGGCAAATTGACCGATGAATTGCGCCATGCGATCGTCTCCGCCGACACGACCAAGCGACTCGAAGACCTTTACCTCCCCTACAAACCGAAAAAGAAAAGCCTGGCGACCGCCGCCCGCGAGAAGGGCCTTGAGCCTTTGGCCCTCGCGGTCTGGCATAGCGACCCTGCAGCTGCCAACCTCGACGAAATGTTTGCCGGGCTCGTGAATCCCGAGAAGGGGCTCAATTCGGCCGAAGAAGTTCGCTTCGGCGTGGGCCATATCCTTGCCGAAATGGCCGCCGACAGCGCCGATGTGCGGGCTCCCGTGCGCGGCCTGCTTTGGGAGACGGGACAGGTCCTTTCCGTCAAAAGCGACAAGCTCCCCGAAGGCCAGGGCAACGAGTTCAAGAATTATTTCCAGTTCAAAGAAACCGTTCGCCAGATTCCGCCGCATCGGATTCTCGCGCTCAATCGCGGCGAGAAAGAACAGGCCCTGAAAGTCCATTTCGAATGGCCCCGCGAGAAGGTCTCCGAAGTGGCCCTCCGCTTCCTCGGCGACTTGCTCCTGCGCCGGGCCGGACAGATGCCGATGCCGACCGCGCTGCCGCTGCCCCCTGCGATGGCGGAAATCATTCCGCCGCCGACGGCCGAAGGCTCCGATGCGCCGACCCCAGAACTGAGCGAAGCGCCCGCTCCCGTGGAAACGCCTGCTGAAACCCCTCACGAAGCGCCGCCCGTCGCGGAGTCGCCCGCCCCTGAGACGCCGGCCCCTGAGACGCCTGCGCCGGAAGCGCAGCCGGTCGCGGAACCGCTGGTGGCTTCGCTGCCCACCGAAGCGAAGCTCGTCCTGACGGGCGAACCGCTATCGCCCGGCGCCGAGTTCAAGTCGCCGCACACGACGTTTTTGAAGGCCGTCCTTGAAGATGCGTTGACGCGGCTCGTGCTCCCCAGTCTCGAACGCGAGATTCGCAACGAATTGACCGAAGAAGCGGAACATCATGCCGTGCAGGTCTTCGCTCGCAACTTACGCAGCCTGCTCTTGCAGCCCCCCATGCGCGGCAAACGCGTGCTCGCGATCGACCCCGGCTTCCGCACCGGCTGCAAACTGGCCGCCCTCGATGAATATGGGACATTGCTCGACCATGGCGTGATGTATCCCTTCACGCCGCCGAAGAAGCGCGAACGCGGCCCCAAGAAGGTTGAGCCCAAGCCCTCGCCGGCGCCTTCCGCGGAAGCGTCGACCTCGCCCCCCGCCGAACCCGAGCCGACGCACGTTCCGCAAACGGAGACCGGCGAAGTCCCGGCGGAAGTTCCCGTGACCGTGGCGCCGCCGGAATCGATTTCGCCCGCGGCCGAACCCGTGGTGGAGACCCCGGCTGCCGAAACGGCTCCGGTTGACCCGACGCCCGCGGTCGAGTCCGCTTCTCCGGCGCCGGAAGATGCTCCGGTGGCTGCCGAACCGGCTGCTCCCCCGCCGCCGCCGGTCGATCCCAAGATCGAGGCCAAGGCCAAACTCGTCGAAATGGCTCGCAAGCACAACGTTCAAGTCATCGCCATCGGCAATGGCACGGGTTGCCGCGAGACCGAAGAGATCGTTTCCGAAGCGATCGCCACGGAACTGCCCGATGTGGCCTACATCATCGTCAATGAAGCGGGAGCCAGCGTCTACTCGGCGAGTCCGGTTGGCCGCGAAGAGTTCCCGACGTTCGACGCCACCACGCGCGGCACCATCTCCATCGGCCGGCGCTTGCAAGACCCGCTCAGCGAGCTCGTCAAGGTCGACCCCCAGAGCATCGGCGTCGGCCTTTATCAGCACGACATGGGCCGCAAGGAATTGAAGGAATCGCTCGACGCCGTCGTTGAATCGTGCGTCAATCAGGTGGGCGTCGATCTGAATACGGCCAGCGTGCCGCTGCTGCGTCATGTCTCGGGCATGAACCAACTCGTGGCTCGCGAACTCGTCGACTACCGCACGAAGCACGGTCCGTTCACCGTTCGCGAGCAGCTTTTGCAAGTGCCCAACCTGGGCCCCGCCCGCTACACTCAGGCTGCCGGCTTCTTGAAGATCCCGGCGGCGCCGAATCCGCTCGACCGCACCTGGATCCATCCCGAGAGCTATCCCCTTGCGGAAAAGATCCTCGCGGAGTTGAACTATACGCCGGCCATTCTCGACGACAAAGCGGCCCACGCCGAATTCGACGCCCGCCTCCGCGAGCTGCCGATCGAGGACACCGCGAAGAAGCTGAACGCCGGCGCCCCGACGGTCTACGACATCATCGGCGCTCTCTTGAAGCCCGGCCGCGACCCCCGCGAGGACCTGCCGCCGCCGATTTTCAAAAAGGGCATTCTCAAGATCGAAGATTTGCAGCCCAACATGGAGCTGCGCGGCACCGTTCTCAAC
>JBAXFO010000103.1:0-10097 GCA_037139885.1 Planctomycetota bacterium | reverse complement strand
CCGCCGAACTCGAACGCGAGTTCACCGCTCTCGCCCGCCTCCCCGTCGACGAGAATTATGGCATGACCGAAATCGGCATGGCGACCATCAATCCGCCCGGCGGCGAAATCCGCCTCGGCTCCATCGGCAAACTTGCGCCCGGTTATGAAATGTCCCTCCGCGACGATGCCGGCGCCGAAGTCGCCGTCGGCGTGCAGGGTCGGCTCTGGATGCGCTCGCCCGCCAACATGATCGGTTATTGGGACAATCCCGAAGCCACCGCGGCTACTCTCGTCGATGGCTGGATCGATACCGGCGATGTCATGCGCGTCGACGGCGACGGCTATCTGTGGTTTTGCGGACGCAAGAAGCAGATCATCATTCACGACGGTTCGAACATCTGCCCCCAGGAGGTTGAGGAAGCCGTTGCCGAGCACCCAGCCATCGGGGCCGTGTGCGTGGTCGGCATCCACGATCTCGTGCACGGCGAGAATGTCCGGGCGTATGTGACGTTGCAGCCCGGGGCGCCGTGCCCAGAACTGGCGGAGTTGATAGCGTTCGCCAGGGCACGGGTCGGCTACAAGGCTCCGGAAGAATATGTCGTCTTGAAGGAGATGCCGCTGACCGCAGCTGGGAAAGTCGATCGCGTGGCCCTGCACGAAAGAACTCGTCAATGATCGCCGCTGTCGCAAGTTGCGCACGATTCTGCCGAAAATTCACTGGCGACGGAGGGCGCGATCGGGATAAAGTATCGCTAAGGATATGATCTTGCCCCACGCGGCGCGTCGCGGAGCGACTCATGCGCGAGCTCTTGACGAATCTCGGCAACGGACTGCTCGATCTGCTCGCGCCGCCGGCGTGTTGGCGGTGTCATGAGTCGGTGGCGGACGGGAAAGTTTTGTGTCGATCGTGCGCGGACCTTCTCACGAACGATCCCAATCCTGTCTGCGAACGGTGCGCCAGCACCTTGGCGCCGGCCATGGCGGCGGCGAACGTTTGCCCTCGCTGCCTGATGAAAACCTTCGTTTATGACGCCGTCGTGCGTCTTGCCCCCTACGACGAACCGCACCGCGCCATCATCCTGGAATGGAAACGGCCCAGCGGCGAAGTCATGGCGGAAGCGCTCGCTCCCCTCTTCGGCCGTCATTTAGCCCCCAAGTTAACCCCGTTTGGTCCGCAAGTTGCAGTTCCTGTTCCTTTGCATTGGCGGCGACGCTGGCGACGCGGCTATAACCAAAGCGAAGTTCTCGCGCGAGCCGTGGCGGGAGCCTTGCAGATCCCGATGGCGCCCGATGCCCTCCGCCGCGTGAAGAACACCGAGTTCCAGTCGAAGCAAAAGGCCGACGAACGCAAAGCCAACGTGCGCGGCGCATTCGCCCCAGGCCGTAAAGTCGGGCTCGCCGGGAAAGTCGTCGTGCTCGTCGACGATGTCCTCACGACGGGGGCGACGGCGAACGAAGCGTCGCGAGTCTTGAAGCAATGTGGCGCAAAAGCGGTAATCGTTGCAGTCGTCGCCCACGAAACTCCGCGTAATCCCGGGTGAGCGACCCGGGTTCGCGAGGGGTAAGTTCCCGGTTCGCGAAAACTTGATTTCTTTTAGGTAAGCCAGCGGCTTTTGGCGAAATGCTCGGCGTGATGGCAGGAGTTGGATCGGTTTTGGGGGTCAAACAAATCCTCGGAATTGTAATCCGCCGAAGAAACGCAAAGAGCACGCACTGCCGAGAATTCGCACGATGCCGGGAACGTGGTGGCCGATGGTAGAGACATGCCGTTTTTCCGGGGTCGACGGATTGACCGGTTTCCGCGTGTGCTCCATAGATTATTGTGCTGTTCGGACGGCGATTTTTTTCAAGCTGGTTGCGAGCGAACCCGACGTACGACGGCACTCCTCAGTAGGGTGAGACTTTTATGTTGCGGCACAGTTTGGTTCTTGGCATTCTCCTCGTCAGCGCTGCCTCCATCAAGGCAGACTTCGAGGGCGTTCTCGAAGGACGTCTCCATGACTTTGGAGTCGTTCCGCGCGGTCAACAATTGGTGCATTATTTCAAAATCGCCAACCCCACGAACAAGACGCTGCGCATCACGAACGTGCGCGTCTCGTGCGGTTGCACGAGCGCTCGCGAGCTGGACAAAGTGATCCCGCCGGGACGCGAAACCGCCATCTATGCGGTCATGGACAGCAACCGCTTCGTCGGCTCGAAAGCCGTCACCATCTATGTCACCTTCGATCAACCGCGCTACGAAGAACTGCGGACCGTCGTGCAGGCGTTTTCCCGCGAAGACTTGATCTTCAGCCCGCACAACATCACGCTCGGCAAGGTGAAGCAGGGCGATTCGAAGGCGGCGACCATGAACATCACCATCTATAACGGCGGCGTGCAGATTCTCGATGTGAAGTCGGACAGCAATTATGTCGTCCCGGTCATCAAGGAACTCCGCCGGGCTTCGAACGAAACGACTTATCAAGTCGAAGCGCGGGTTCGTCCCGATACGCCCGTCGGCGTGTGGTTCACCGATATCTGGGTGAAAACGAACAATCCCGGCTACGCGAAGCTGCGCGTGCCGGTGTCCGTCGAAGTCGAAGCGATTCAGCCCGTCCGAACCGATGAGAAAAAGATCGAAGCGACCAAGACCAGCCGCACGGTCGAAGTCGACGCCAACGCCTTCCCCGCACAGACCGAGGAACCGCCGCCGTACCAAACCGCGCCGACCGTCGTGGCCCCTGAGGTTGTCGAGCGGCCGTCGATGTTTTCGCTCTTCGGTTTCTTCCGAAAGTAAGTTCATCGTGGCGGGAACGAGGAATTGATCCCATCGAGCGACGCGGCCTCTCCCGCGTCGCTCGTGTCGTTTATGTCAAGCGTTTATGAAACTTCGCCATGGCGAGGGCGAACGCCGCCAATCCCATCGACCACAGCACGATCGAGTGGACCCACAATTCGCGCCAACCGGCGCCTCGCAGGATCACGCCTCGGGCCGCATCGATCAGCCATGTCGTCGGGAAGATCTGCGCCACATACCAGAACACGATGGGCATCGAATCGAGCGGGAAGACATAGCCCGACAAGAAAATCGACGGCATCATCGTCCCCATCGCCATTTGCCCGGCGGCTTCACGCGTGGCCACCCGGGTCGAAATGAAAAGCCCCAGCCCCAGGAAGCAAAAGACAAACGGCGTCGCCAACATCAAGAGCGTGACGACGCTGCCGCGAATGGGGACTTGGAACGCCACCCGCATCAGAAACAAAATCGTGCAGAATTCGACGAACGTCAGCACGAGGTAGGGGAGCAGTTTGCCGAAGATCAATTCGCTGGCGCGCACGGGGGTCATGAAGAGTTGCTCGAGCGTGCCGTTCTCTTTCTCGCGGACGATGGCGTTGGCCGAGAGCATGATCGCCATCATTTGGCACATGACGACCATGAGGCCCGGGATAAAGAAGTTGGCGGAGCGCGTGTCGGGGTTGAAAAGAATTTGCGGCCGAACCTCGACCGGCAGCACGCCGTTGGGGCTGAGCCGGGCGAGCGAATCGCGCAGGGCGAGGGCGTTGGCGACGTTGTTCGCTTCGCCGGCGATGCTCGATTCGGAGCCATCGACGACGACTTTGTAAATCGCCTGCTGTTTCGATTCGAGCTTCCGCGAATAATCGGGAGGGATAACGATGCCGACGCGCGCCTTGCCCGCGACGATGTACTGGCTCACCTCCGCCTCGGAATAAACCATCGCCACGATATCGAAGTCCTGCGAGTTCTCCATCGCTTCGAGCAAGTTTCGGCTATCCTTCGTTTGCGCGAAATCGCAGGCGACCGTGCGCACGTGCCGCACATTGGTGTCGATCGCGTAGCCGAGCATGAACAACTCGAGCACCGGAATGAACAGCGCGAAAAACAGCGTTCCCGGATCGCGGATGATGTGCAGCGATTCTTTGCGGGCGACGGAGAGCGTCCGCTGCAATGAAAAACGGCCGAGCATGCGAACCCTCGATGTCAGCGAACCGCGGTTAAACGGATGTCCCCATCCCTTGAAGCTTCGAGAGCGTGACGAACACGTCTTCGAGCGACGGATCCGATTCTTGCACGCGCGCCTCGCCCCCCAGACCGAGATCCTCGAGCGAGCGGCCGCCGTCGACGAGAGCGTGAATCGATTGCCCGAAGATCGTCGCCTGCCGTACGCCGGGACGGCCGCGCAGGCGTTCGAGCAACCCGGCCGGATCGCGAACTTGCACGTCGAGCCAACGACATCCCGGCGGCGTAACATCGGGCAATTGCTTCAGCTGCGAAGGCGTTCCTAAAGCGAGCAGGTTCGACAGGTAAATGTACCCGACCCGCCCGCAACGTTCCGCTTCGTCCATGTAATGCGTGGTCACGACCAGCGAAATTCCCTCGGCCGCCAGGCGGAAGAGCAGGTTCCACAAATCGCGCCGGGCGACCGGGTCGATCCCGGCGGTCGGTTCATCGAGAAAGATCAAGCGCGGCGAATGCATGAGGGCGCAAACGAGGGCGAGGCGTTGCTTCCATCCCCCCGACAACCGCCCCGCCCGGCGCTCGAGATACGGCGCGATGCCGGTCAACTGAATCAGTTCGTCCTCGCGTTCTTTCGCTTTCGCGGGAGTCAGAGCGTAGATGCCGGCGTAAAAGTCGATATTTTCGCGAGCGGTCAAATCTTCGTAGAGAGAAAACTTCTGCGACATGTAGCCGATCTTGTTGCGGACTTCCTCGGCCTGCGTGGCCACGTCCTTGCCGAGCACGGTGGCGGAGCCTTCGCTGAACGGCAGCAAACCGCACAAGCCGCGGATGAGCGTCGTTTTGCCGGAACCGTTCGGGCCGAGCAAGCCGAAGATTTCGCCGCGTTGCACGTTGAGGCTGACTTTGTTGACGGCCGTGAGCGAGCCGAAGCGAATCGTGATGTCGCGAGCGTCGATCGAGAGCGGCGGCGTTTCAGACATGCGTCACTTCTCGGCAATCGGGAATGTCACCTGGGCCGCCATTCCCGAGTTGAGCACCCCCTTGGGATCGCTCACGCGCACTTTCAAGGCGAACACCTGGAAGCGGCGTTCCTCCGCGCTTTGCACATTCCGCGGCGTGAATTCGCTGCTGGCGGCCTTGTAAAAAACTTCGCCGTCGAAAATCTTGCCGTCGTCGGAATCGATGTGCACTTTCACCTTCTGGCCGATCGCGACGAGATGCATCTTCGTTTCGGGGACGAAGGTCTTGATCCACAGATCTTTCACGCACAGGACGCGAATGACCGGTTGATTCGCGGGCACGATGTCGCCCGCGCGAATCGGCACGACTTCGACGACCGCCTTCGCGAACTCGGGAGCGTCGGGCACCTTGACGATGGTCTCGTTCAGATTGATCTCCACTTCCCGCAATTTGGCGGCGACTTCGTCGCGGCGCGCCTTGGCGAGGGCGATGTCTTCGGCGCGCGTGCCGTTTTCGAGCTCTTGCGATTTCGCCACCATCTGCTCCCAAGACGCCTTCGCCTCGGCGATGTCTTCGCGGCGATTGCCGGCGGCGTACATGTCGACTTTGGATTTGGCGGCATTGATGCGCCCGCGGGCGCGATCGTTGGCGCCGCGAGCCGCGTCGTACTCGGACTTCGCGACCGATTTCATGCGATAAAGTTCGACGATGCGTTCGAGTTCGTCAATGGCCTGCTTGTATTCGGCGGCGGCGCTTTCGAGTTCGCTGGCGGCCAGGCGTTTCTCCTCTTCACGCCAACCTTCCTTCAAGCGCTCGAAACGAGCCCGGGCGGCGTCGGCGGCGGCGCGGGCGGCGTCCTTCTCTTCGCGGCGGGCGCCGTTCTTGGCGCGCAGATACTCCGCCTCGGAGGCGTCGAGCCGGGCTTTGAGTTGTTCCTTTTGATTGACCAATTCGGGAGCGTCGATGGTGACGAGAACCTGGCCCGGATTGACCACCTGGCCTTCTTGAACCTCGATTTTGGCGACGCGGCCGCCGATCTTCGAGCCGAGGCGGACTTCTTGAATCTCGACGATGCCCGGGAGCGTGACGGCGCCGCCATGGCCGAACGCCATGGGAAAATAGAAGCCCGCAGCGACCGCCACGAGCGCCAGCGCCGCGCCGATGGAAAGGATTTGTTTCAAGTCGCCTGCTCCTGGGCCGGTAACGAAGGGGGCTTACGCTTTATTATAGGTCTCGTGGCGGCGCTTCGCGTCCCGTCACGGATCGCTCGCCAATGCTCCCGCGGATAAATAAGACATCTGCACCATCAACACGTGTCTTCCTGCCAGGAACCTCCCATGCCGGCGGCAGCTACGCCTCTTCGTCCCATCAAGAAACTCTTGGTCGCCAATCGCAGCGAGATCGCCATCCGCGTTTTTCGCGCGGCCCACGAACTCGGCATCCGCACCGTCGCGATCTATGCTCATGAAGACCGCTTCGCCCTGCATCGTTTCAAGGCGGACGAAGCCTATCGCGTCGGTCAACCCGGGGAACCGTTGAAGTCGTACCTCGACATTCCCGCCATCGTCGCCCTCGCCAAAGAACATGACGTCGACGCCATTCATCCGGGCTATGGCTTCCTGTCGGAAAACGCCAAATTCGCTCAGGCGTGCCGCGATGCGGGCATCATCTTCGTCGGGCCCAAGACGAGCGTCCTCGAAAGCTTGGGCGACAAGATCGCCGCCCGCAAGATCGCGAACCTCGCCAAGGTGCCGATCCTTTCCGGCAGCGACGATCCCATCACCGACAAAGCCGAGGCCAAGAAGCTCGCCAAGAAGCTCGGCTATCCCGTCATCGTGAAAGCTTCGATGGGTGGCGGGGGCCGGGGCATGCGCGTCGCCCTGTCCGAAGATCAACTTGAGGAGGCCATCGACCAGGCGGGCCGTGAAGCGGGCACGGCCTTCGGAGCCAGCGAAGTCTTCCTCGAAAAGTTCGTCCAGCGCGCCCGGCATATTGAAGTTCAATTGCTCGGCGACGCTCATGGCGACATCGTCCATCTTTTCGAACGCGATTGCTCGCTCCAGCGTCGTCATCAAAAGGTCGTCGAGATCGCCCCGGCGCCGAATCTCCCGGAAGAGACTCGCCAACAACTTTGGGCCGCCGCTCTGAAAGTCGGCCATGCGGCCGGGCTCGACAACGCGGGCACCGTCGAATTCCTTTACGACAACGATTCGGGCAAGTTCTTCTTCATCGAAGTCAATCCGCGCATTCAAGTCGAACACACCGTCACCGAACAAGTGACTGGTTACGATCTCATCAAATCGCAGATCTTCGTCGCTCAAGGTCGGCCCCTGGGCGATCCCGAAATCGGCTTGGGCGACCAGAGCAAGATCGTCACGCATGGCTTTGCGGTGCAGTGCCGGGTGACGACGGAAGATCCCTCGAACAAGTTCATCCCCGATTACGGCCGACTCACGCATTACCGCAGCGCCAGCGGCATCGGCATCCGGCTCGACGCGGGCTCGGCGTTTTCCGGCGCCGTCATCACGCCGTTTTACGATTCGCTGCTCGTCAAAGTGACGGCTCACGGTTTGCGTTTCATCGACGCGATTCGCCGCATGGAGCGCTGCCTGCAAGAATTCCGTATTCGCGGCGTGAAGACGAACATTCCGTTTTTGATCAACCTCGTGAACAACGAGGCGTTTCGCGCCGGCGGCGTCACGACGCGTTTTCTCGATGAAACGCCGACGTTGTTCGATCTGCCGCAGCGCCAAGATCGGGCGTCGCGAGCGTTGTCGTATCTCGCCGATGTCATTGTGAACGGCCATCACGAAGCTCCCGTCCGGGCCGCGTCGAAGGCGCCGCAACTCAAGACGATGTCGCGCGAACCGGCGCCGCTACCCCCCTTGAGCCGCACCGCGGAGCGTCCGGCCGGCACGCGCGACAAGTTTAAGGAGCTGGGCCCCGAAAAGTTCGGAGCGTGGATCCGCGATCAGAAGCGGCTCTTGATCACCGACACCACCTGCCGCGACGCGCATCAATCGCTGCTGGCGACGCGCATGCGGACGTACGACATGCTCCGTGTCGCTCCGGTGTATGCCGCCAAGCATTCGGGTTTGTTTTCGATGGAAATGTGGGGCGGCGCCACGTTCGATACATCGATGCGGTTCCTCAAGGAAGACCCCTGGCAGCGGCTGTTCGAAATGCGCGAACGGGTGCCGAACATCTTGTTCCAGATGTTGCTGCGGGCCAACAGCGCCGTCGGTTACACGAATTATCCCGATAACGTCGTCAAGTTCTTCATCAAGGAAGCGTATGCCGGCGGCAACGGCGTCGACGTGTTCCGCATCTTCGACGCGCTCAATTGGCTGCCGAATTTGCAGTTGGCCGTCGAGACCGTGCGTGAAGTCGGCGGCATCGCGGAGCCGGCGATTTGCTATACCGGCGACATCCTCGACGATCGCCGCGACAAATACACGCTCAAATATTTCGTCACGCTCGCCAAGGAGCTCGAGAAACTCGGGGCCACCATCCTCGGCATCAAAGACATGGCCGGGCTCTTGAAGCCGTATGCCGCGCGCAAGCTTGTGAAGGCGCTGCGGGAGGAAATCGGGCTGCCGATTCATCTGCACACGCACGATTCCGCCGGCGGCCAAATCGCTTCGCTCCTGGCGGCGGCGGAAGAAGGCGTCGATATCGTCGACGCCGCCTTCGGGCCGCTGTCGGGCATCACCAGCCAGTCGAATCTCAACACGCTGGTCGAGTGTTTGCGGTTCACGCCGCGCGAGACGGGGTTTGAGTTCGACGACTTGCAAAAGACCTCGAACTATTGGGACGCAGTGCGGCGCTGGTATTTCCCGTTCGAGACGGGGCAACTCGCGCCGAGCGCTGACGTTTATCGCCACGAGATGCCGGGCGGGCAGTATACGAATTTGTACCAACAGGCGCAATCGGTCGGCCTGGAGCCGCGTTGGGCGGAGGTGGTGCGGACGTATGCCGAGGTGAACCGCATGTTCGGCGACATCGTCAAAGTGACGCCGACGTCGAAGGTCGTTGGCGACATGGCGATTTTCATGACCGCCAACAATCTCACCGCCGATGAGGTCGTCAACGGCGGCCGCGAGCTCGCGTTTCCCGAATCGGTGGTCGAGTTCTTCGAAGGCCGGCTCGGTCAACCCGCCGGCGGCTTCCCGGCGAAGCTGCAAGCACGCGTGCTCAAGGGACGCAAGGCGTTCACCGAACGCCCCGGGGCCTTGTTGCCGGCGATCGATCTCGAAGCGGCCCGCACGAAATTGGCCGAAGAACGCAAGCAGCCGATCGACGATCGCGAACTGGTGACGTATCTGCTTTACGGGCGAGTGAGCAACGATTTCGTCGCCCATCAAACGAAGTATGCCGATGTCGGGATTCTTCCCACCCCCGCGTTCTTCTACGGCATGAGCCCCGGCGAAGAGATGAGCATCGACATCGAGGAAGGCAAAACGCTCATCATCAAATTCTTGACCATCGGCGATCCGCACGTTGACGGCAAACGGCTCGTTTTCTTCGAGCTGAACGGGCAGCCGCGGGAAGCTCTGGTTGCGGATAAATCGCTCGGGGCGAGCGTCGCGGCGACGCCCAAGGCGGAGACGGGGAATCCGCTGCACGTTGGGGCTCCGATGCCGGGGTTGGTCGTGCGCGTCACGGTGGCTGCTGGGGAAGAGATTCCCAAGGGGCAGAAGCTGTTTACGCTTGAAGCGATGAAGATGGAGACGACGGTGTATGCGGAGCGAGCGGGGAAGGTCGCGGAGGTGTTGGTGCGGGCGGGGACGCAAGTCGAAGGTGGGGATTTGTTGATGCGGTTCGCGAAGTGATCGCCGCCGCCGACAGCCGTCATGCACCGTGTTTTGAAGATCCACCGTCCCGATCGGCTGAATGAGCGTTGCGAAATCGCAGAGTGTCGTCGGTTCCGAAGTCATCGTTTCCCCTAGTGCGTCAACCAGACTCAATTTTCGGTTGAGGCGAGCCGCCGGGCTTGTCCCGGCGGGATAAACCCGCCGGCTCACGCCGAAGATTTAGCACTAGTTCGCGGTTCTCCGAAAGGAGAACGCTGACGGGTCGCGACAGCGCTCTGCCGGCCACCTGTCAGCGCTCTCCTGCGGAGAGCCGCGAACAACATTCCCAGCCGCGATTTCGCGCTTGGGTCACTTTCACGTCGAGTCCCGGATGCCGTTCGCGAA
>JBAXFO010000102.1:0-10128 GCA_037139885.1 Planctomycetota bacterium | reverse complement strand
GCCGGGTGCGCGTCATCCACTCGAACTCTACAGGCCGGTTCGAGGCCGGGCGGCTACTGGTCGGCCCTGAAAGCGCCGGAGCGGTGCCGGGTCCGGCGTGTTACCGCAATGGCGGGCCGCTGACTGTGACCGACTGCAACGTCATGCTGGGCAAGCTGCGGCCGGAGTTCTTCCCCAAGGTGTTCGGGCCGAACGCCGACGGCGGTCAGCTCGAGGGGTCGAAGGCGTGGATGAAGGCGCTCCTCGTCGAAGCCGGGGTGCCGACGGCTCGGCACCACGCGACCACCGACGCCGCCGAGGCGGAACGGGCGCTGCGCTCGATGGCCGGGCCCTACGTGGTGAAGACCGCGCGCCGCACCACCATCAACGCCGGCAGCGCCACCGATCTCCACGTCAAGGGCGCGGGCTACCACGTCTACGACATCGACCCCGACCAGCACCGGGTGCGCATCACGCGCCGCAGCTGGGACGCGGCCTCGGGGAAGTTCGACGGCAACCCCGCCTCGCCGCTCAACCGCGAGCTGGTGGCTCAGGGCGTCGGCAATGTGCTCGCGGGATGCGTGGGCGCGATTCCCGTTACGTCGGTGATTATCCGCAGCTCGGTCAACATGAACGCCGGCGGCAGAACCCGGCTCGCGGCCATCTTCCATGGCTTCTTGATTTTAGGATGCGTCACGCTGCTGCCGATGTGGCTCAACCGCATTCCGCTCGCCAGTCTGGCGGCGATCTTGCTGGTCACGGGTTTCAAACTCGCCGATCCGAGCATGTTTGTTGAGATGTGGCGCCAAGGACGCGATCGCTTTTGGCCCTTCGTGTGCACCGTTGCAGCGATCGTGCTGACCGATCTTCTCGTCGGCGTCGTCATCGGCCTGGCCATCGCGGTGGGTTTTATTCTCTGGAGTAACTTTCGTAAGCCGATTCGCCGGATCGTCGAGAAACATATCGGCGGCGAGGTGCTCCATCTGCGTTTGGCCAATCAGGTCAGCTTCTTGAATCGGGCGGCGATGAGCCGCGTTCTCGATCAAATTCCGCGCGGCGGGCATGTTCTCATCGATGCGACCGAAACCGACTATATCGACGGCGACCTCCTCGAACTGATTCATGATTTCGAGCGCAAAGTCGCGCCGTCGCGCGGCGTCACGGTGAGCTTACAGGGTTTCCACGACCGTTATCAGATGGTCGATCGCATCCAATACGTCGACTATTCGACGCGTGACTTGCAGCGATCGTTAACGCCGGCGCAGGCTCTTGCGCTTTTGCAAGAAGGACACGAGCGGTTTATCAGCGGCCAGCGTCTGCCCCGCGATTTTCACCGCCAGGTCGACAATACCGCCGACGGCCAATTCCCGTTCGCGGTCGTCCTCAGTTGCATCGATTCACGGACGCCCGCGGAATTCATTTTCGATCTCGGCGTGGGCGACATTTTCAGCGTCCGCATTGCGGGCAACGTGGCGACGCAAAAGGTCATCGGCAGCATCGAGTACGCGTGCGCCGTCGCGGGGGCGAAGTTGGTGCGCGTCCTGGGGCCCACGCGCTGCGGAGCCGTGACCGCGGCTGTGGAGTTGTCGCTCAGCGGGGCCTCAGCCGCCGAAGCCACCGGTTGCACCAATCTCGACGGCATCATCGTCGAGATTCAGCAATCCATCGTCGGCGACGTCGTGCCGAAGTCGGCGGCCGAGAAGTCGGACCTCGTGGAAGATGTCTGTAGTCGAAATGTCTTGCGGACGATCGCAGCGATCCGCAGCCAAAGCCCCAGCCTGGCGCAACTCGAACGCGAGGGCCGCATCAGCGTCGTCGGCGTGAAATACGACGTCGCGGATGGACGCATTCAGTTTCTCAGCGACGACGCGCAGATCGGCAAAACGCGGTTGCGGTCGGAAGAATGAAACGAGCCGCGGCACGAGGTTGACCTCATGCCGCGGCTCGAAGGTTTTCGTATTGGCGCCGATCGTTTAGTTGTTGATCAGGTGAATCGGCTGATTCGGGTTCACGTTAACCTGGCTGTGGTAGGCGGCGGAGCCGTTGCTGCCGGCGAGGTAAACGTGATAGGCGCCGGAAGACAGAGCGAGGTTGAAGCGGCCGGCTTCGTTGGTCGTGATGCTGTGTCGGTCGCCCGTCGTCGCGTTCACGAACAGAACCTGCGTGTTGGAGGTCGGCGTGCGATCGTTGCGAACGACCTGGCCTTGAACGCCGCCTTCCTTCTTTTCTGGGGCGATGCCTGTGAGGTTCACGACGGGCTGCCAGGCGCTCGCCGTCTTGACGGGCGAGTAATGACTCATGGAGTTGACCGAGGGGCCCTGAGGAGCCGGAGTCGGTTGATTGATGATCGGCGGCGACGAATACGACGGCGAGGGCGACTGCGGAGCGGCGGGAGCTTGTTGGCAAGCGCCGCCCTGGCAAGCGCCTCCGGGAGGGCAAGCGCCGGTCGGGCAGGGGGCCACGGTGTTGCAGCACGAGGTCTGCGGTTCCAGGTAAGTCACTTGCTTGTAGCTGGTCACCGGCACCTGAGCGCACCGCTGCACCCAGCTTTGCACGGGGCACGACTGCTGCTTGAGCTGGTAGGCCGTCACCGGGCACGACTTGGCGATGTAGCCGCAGCTGCAGGGGTCGGGATAGAAGCTGGTCTGCATGCTGGTGACGGCTTCGTAGTAGAAGCTCGTCTGCATGGTGGTGACCGGTTCGTAGTACGAACGCGATTCGTAGGTGGTCACGGGCTGATAGAAGCTGCGTTGGATGTAATTCGTGGTGCACTGCTGAACCGGCGGCGGCGGAGCTTGCACCATCACGGGAGCTGAATTGCAGCTTGTGCACGCCGGGGCGGCGGGAGGGGCGAATTGAGCGACCACTGGCGCGCACGACTGGCAGTAGTTGCTCGTGGTACGGCGGTTTCGGCCGAAGCACGTGGGCTGGAAGACGTTGTTCCATGCCGCCTGGGCGGGGATTTCGGTTGCCGCCAGGGCGAGCAACGACCAGATCGCGAATTTGTAGGACTTCATGAGGCCGCTCCTTGAATGCAAGAGGAAAAGCGTGTATCGCGCTGTTCCTTGGCGCGGAGGGGCCATCCTTACCCGGTCAAAACCAACTGACCGCACCGTTCGATATCTCCAGGATAATTTGAACCCCGGCGGATGCAAGGGAAAGCGTGAGGAAAACCGCGATTTTCGGCCGAAATGATCGGTGCAATCGGTAAGTCTTCGCTAGTTCACCATTCGTAAATATTCCCGCAACCGATACCATCGACGCAGTTTGCCAAGTCATAAGGCCGATTGGGAAGGGTGCAAAACCTGCCCGGACTGGGAGGTTTCGCCGGGTGAGTTCGCCTGCCCGGGTCGCGCTCGGCCCAGCGACTGTGCGGGGGTTGACGTTCCAATTTTCGAAGCCTCTTGCTACCGTTGGCCGATCGTGGGAAGTCCCCGTGCGCACATGGTAAGTGACGATGAAAGTTCTGCTTCCGACGGTTGTGCTGCTCATTCTCTCCAACGTTTTCATGACTTTCGCGTGGTATGGCCATCTCGGCGGCGGCGAGAGTCGATGGAGCTTCTTGCGGTTCGTCGCGAGTCTGAAAGATCGGCCGCTCTTGCTGGCGGTGTTCGTCAGTTGGGGCATCGCGTTTATCGAATATCTCTTTCAGGTGCCGGCCAACCGCATCGGCAGCGAGACGATGACCAAGGCGCAGCTCAAGATTCTGCAAGAGGTGATCGCGCTCAGCGTCTTCGCGGGCATGGCGATCTTCTACTGGAAGGAAGCCGTGAGCTGGAATTATGTCTGGGCGGGCCTGTGCATTTTGGCCGCGGTGTTCTTCATCTTCCGCGATCAAGGGGCTCATGCGGCCGCGGACGAACCGATCGCCATCTCGAACACGGTCGAATGATGGACGAGGGAGTGACTATGCGGATCACGCGTTTTCGCATCGCGATGATGTTGCTGACGTTCCTGGCGGCGGCGGGGGCGACGGTCGTCGTCTTGGTGCGTCATGAACCCGATTTTTACCGGCGCGCGGCCGTTGCGGCCGGCCCGCAGCGGTTGGAGATTTCCAACGAATTCTTCGTGCGCGATTTCGTGCCCTTCGTCGCGAATTTCGATGGCGGCCGCGAGGAATGGAAGGCGAAATTCACGCAAGAGCAGATCAACAGTTTTTTCGAGGAAGACTTCATTCGCTTCGGCGATGCGGATTACTTTCGCAAGATCGGCATCGTCAATCCGCGCGTCGAATTCACCGACGGCGTCATTCGCATCGGCTTCCGGTATGGCACGGGCTGGTGGAGCACCGTGCTCAGCT
This sequence comes from Planctomycetota bacterium, assembly GCA_037139885.1. Lineage (GTDB taxonomy): Bacteria > Planctomycetota > Planctomycetia > Gemmatales > Gemmataceae > JAIEPT01. The sequence continues at coordinate 5,849 of JBAXFO010000102.1, read as the reverse complement.
ATGATCTCAAGATCTGGCTGGCGAAGAACGAAGTGAACGTGATCGCGATCGAAATTCAACGCCGCCGGGCGGGAGCCATGTCGATCCCGACGCAGCAGATCTTCAAAGAACTGAAGGATGTCGGTCGTCGACAGAATATCGAAGTCGAATGGTATCGCCACAACGGCAACCCGGTCGCGATCGTGAAGTTTCAATCCGACCGCCCCCGACCGACGGCTCAGCTCTACAACATCAAAATCGAGGACGGCGCCGTGCATTTGGAAGGGCAATCGATCGATTCCGTACAAATTCCGCCAGAAGAACCTCTCAAAAAGACACCCGAAGTCGTGTCGCAAACCGCGCCGTGATTTTTAGGATTCCACAGTCCATGTCAAACGCCAATCGGCGCCCGCGGTCCGTTCGAGGAGCAGATGGCCACGAAGGGAACCGCCGTCGAGAATCAATTCGAGTCGATCGTTCGTTTGCGCCGCGATCTGGTAAGAACCGGCATCGAAGCGTTGGACCGTGCCGCGGTTGCCGCTGACGGGGCCTTCGTAATCGAGATACGCCAGGCGATGATCGGGCAGCTCTTTGGCGTCGATCGCGCCGGTCGCCAGGGGTGACGGCAATCTCCATGTGCGCAGCGTCCCCGTGTCTTCGAGCATGAGAACCCAGTGCAAGCTCGGATGATCGTGCGTCAAAATCACGAAGCGCCGCTCCGCAGCCATGGTGCTTTCCCGTCCGGGGATAATGTGTTCGCCCAAACTCTGGCCCCGGGATTCGGGGTTCCTCATCCCAAGGCTTGTATAAAACCCTGTGTGATCCTATTCGATTTCCAGGAGGAACGACGCCATGAAAGCCGCGTATTTGCAGGAAACGGGAGCTCCCACGGTTCTGCAGGTCGGAGAGCTGCCGACGCCGCAACCGCAGGCGGGCGAGATCTTGATCAAAGTGGGGGCGGCGGCTCTCAACCCGATCGATCTGTACGTGCGTTCGGGAATGGTGGCGATGCCGCTGCCGAAGCCGTTCATCACCGGCAGCGACGTCGCGGGGACCGTGGCTGCCGTCGGCGCGGGCGTCAAGTCGTTTAAGGTGGGCGATCGCGTTTGGGGTTCGAATCAAGGGTTGCTCGGTCGGCAGGGAACCTGTGCGGAGTTCGTCTGCGCGTCGGCGGATTGGTTTTACGCCACCCCCAGCGGCGTGAGCGATCGGGAGGCGGCGGCGGTCGCCATGGTCAGCATCACGGCTCACATCGGCGTCTTCGGGCGCGCCAAGCTGCAAGCCGGAGAGACGTTGTTCGTAAACGGCGGCACTGGCGGCGTCGGCTCGATGGTCGCGCAAATGGCCAAGGCGGTCGGGGCGAAGGCGATCGTCACCGTCGGGTCGGCGGAGAAGGCGGCCCTGGCGAAAAGCTGGGGCATCGATCTTGTCCTCAATTACAAGACCGACGACGTGCCCGCGCGCATCAAGGAATTCACGGGCGGGCAGGGCGTCGATGTCTGGTATGAAACCCAGCGCGAAATCGATTTCATCAAAATGGTCGACGCGATGGCCAAGCGCGGCCGGATGATCGTCATGGCGGGCCGGCAGGCGCAGCCGATCTTTCCCGTCGGCCCGTTCTATGTGAAGGGCTTGTCGCTCTTCGGCTATGCCGTGTTCAACAGCTCTCCCGACGAGCAACGTGTCTTTGCGGACGACATCAACCGCTGGCTGGCGGCCAAGAAGCTCACGCCCGCCATCGGCCGCGAATTTCCGCTCGCCGAAACCGCGGCCGCCCATGCGTTCCTCGAAGAGAACACGATGCACAAAGCGGGGACGCTGACCGGCAAAGTGATTGTCGTCCCGTAACCCTGCGCAGGGCGGCGGCGCTACGTTTTCCCGCGGCCGTCACTAAGACATTGCTGTCCCCCACGGTCCTCCTCTCGCCCATTGGTCCGCGACTTTATGAACGAGTCGGCCCCCCCGCTTGCGCACGAGAAAGCTCATCCCCAGCATTTTTGGCTGTGGGTCATGTGCCTCACCGGCGTCGATTATTTCAGCACGCTCGGCTATCAACCCTCGATCGCGTTCGAAGCCACGGGCGTGCTCACGCCGTTCGCGACGGTGATCCTGGTTCTCGTCACGCTCTTCGGCGCGTTCCCCGTCTACGCGTATGTCGCCGGCAAATCGCCGCACGGGCAGGGCTCCATCGCCATGCTCGAACGGCTGCTGCACGGCTGGTCGGGCAAGATTCTCGTCCTCGTTCTGCTCGGCTTCGCCGGGACCGATTTCGTCATCACCAAGACCCTGTCGGCCGCCGATGCCGCGGTCCACTTACTGGAAAATCCGATCTGGCCCGCCGAGTGGCGGAGCGAAGCCTGGCAGATCGGCGTCACGATGCTGCTGCTCGTCATTCTCGCGGCCACGTTTCTGCGGGGCTTCAATGAGGTCATCGGCATCGCGGTCGTCATCGTCGCCATCTACCTCATTCTCAATACCATCGTCGTCGGCAGCGGGCTCCTTTACCTTCGCAAACATCCCGAGGCCCTGGAGAGTTGGTTGGGGAAAGTGCAATCGGGAGACTGGCGGTTTCACAATCACTTCAGTTTCGGCCCGACACCGTGGGGCATATTGGCGACATGCATTCTCTTGTTCCCCAAACTCGCCCTCGGCCTCAGCGGTTTCGAAACGGGCGTGGCGGTCATGCCGCTGATTCGCGGACGCGCCACGGACACTCACGACGCTCCGCATGGCCGGGTTCGCAACGCCCGCAAATTGCTTTTGACCTCGGCTCTCATCATGTCGGTCTATTTGCTCGGTTCGTCGCTCGTCGTCAGCACGTTGATCGGTTCCGAGAAATTGCTGCACGATCACGACACCAACAGCAAGGGCCCCGCCGCGGGACGCGCCTTGGCGTATTTGGCCCACGGCGAAGACCTCTCGACGGGCGAATCTGCGACGGCGCTCAACCCGATGTTCGGCCCGGTCTTCGGCACGGTGTACGACGTCAGCACCATCGTGATCCTCTGGTTCGCCGGCGCCAGCGCCATGGCGGGACTTCTCAATCTCATTCCTCATTATCTGCCCCGTTACGGCATGGCTCCCGAATGGGCGAGGGCTTTGCGTCCCCTGGTGTTCCTGTTCATGGTGATCAATCTCGTCGTCACCTGGATCTTCCGCGCCGATGTCGAAGCGCAGGGCGGAGCGTATGCGACGGGCGTGCTCGTGCTGATGTCGAGCGGCTGCATCGCGACCGTCGTCGATCGCTGGCGCCACGGCACGTCGCCGCGCTGGTGGATCCGCACGCCGTGGTACTTTGTCGTCGTCACGTTCGTCTTCCTTTACACCACCGCCGCCAACATGTTCGAGAAGCCCGACGGCATCAAAATCGCCAGTTTTTTCATCGTGGCGATCATCGTGTCGTCGATCGTGTCGCGTTTCATGCGCGTCAAAGAGCTACGGCTGCAAGAGTTGCAGTTCTACAACGACGAATCGAATTTTCTCTGGAACAGCATGAAGCACCTCGAGTTTCCCGTGCTCGTGCCGCACCGACCCGGAACGCGTTCGCTCAAAGACAAGGAAGCGATCATCCGTAAGGAACATCGCCTCGCTCCGGATGTGCCGATCGTGTTCATCGAGGCCCAGCTTGGCGACACGAGCGACTTTTATCAGTCGCCGCGACTCGAAGTGCTCGATCAAGAGGGCTCGTTCATTTTGCGAGTGCATCAGTGCGCGTCGATCGCCCATACGATCGCCGCGCTTGCGCTGGAGTTATCCAAAACCGGAGCGCCGCCGGAGATTCACTTCGGCTGGTCGGCGGAAAGCCCATTGACCGCGAACATCGGCTTTCTGTTGTTCGGCGAAGGGAATGTTCCCTGGATGGTCCGCGAATTGATCCTGGGAGCCGAGGACAATCCCGAACGGCAACCGCGCGTGGTGATCGGTTAGCCGCCCTCGCGGCTTACCTCGCATATCGCATCCTTGCATTTTGCCCGACAATCGCGATAATCTCGTCAGCAGCCAAATTCAGGAGCCTTCCTGAAACGGGGGAACCATTGGAGCCGTATCGGCTTCCGGGGCGAAGGCGCTTCTCAAGAAGCGGCCGGAGTACTTTCAAGCTCAAGCCCGTCAGCTAACCTCGTCGGCGCGTCCGGGCTTGTGCCTGGACGCAAGTTGAAAGGGCATCTTCGTCCTCCGATCGACGACGTGCCCGGGATCTTATCCGGGTTGTTCATGAATCCCCTTCCGGCCGACTCCGCCAAGAGCGGGGTCAAAAACGCCGCCCGCGTCATCATCGTCGGCAGCGTCATGTTCTCGTTCATCTCCTATTGGAAGACCGCGGCCGTCGTGCTCTGCGATCTGGGGAGCACGGCTTACTACATCGGCGGCTTCGTCGAGAGCGCCATCGGGCCGGCGGCGCCGTGGTACATCCTCGCCGTCATGCTCTTCAGCTATGTCGTTCGTTCGGTTTACATCGAAAGCTGCTCGCTCTTCATTCGCGGCGGCGTCTACCGTGTGGTGAAGGAGGCGCTCGGCCGCTTTTGCGCCAAGATCGCCGTCTCCGCCTTGATCTTCGACTACTTGCTCACGGGGCCGATCAGCGGCGTCTCGGCAGGGCAATATTTCGTCGGCCTCGTGCTCGAAATCGCGGCCATGCTGAACCCCGAATGGCAGTTCGCCGATCCGGCCACGCGCAAGCTCGTGAAAGACTGGTGCGCCGTCGGCGTGTGTCTCCTTGCGATTCTCTACTTCTTTCGCCTCAACGTGCATGGCATTCACGAATCGGCCGATCGCGCTCTCAAAATCATGATCGCGACGACCGTGATGATCGCGATCATCCTCGTCTGGTGTGCGGTCACTTTGGCGACCAACGGCGTGGGCCGTTCGATCGTCGAACTCCCCGACGGCACGAAAATCGAGAAGGTCAACTCCGTTCCCTTTCTGCCCGATCTTTCGCCCAAGGAAAAACTCAACCCGCTCACGCATGAGATCGAGGCGAGCGATCCGATCGGCTTTCTCGCGGGCACCCGGTTCGGCGAACAGTTGCGCCCCGCGAACATCAACTGGTTCAGCGTCTTCGGCCTGGCCGGGCTCATGATCGCGTTCGGGCATTCGATTCTCGCCATGTCGGGCGAGGAGACGCTCGCCCAGGTTTATCGCGAAGTCGAATCCCCGAAACTCGTCAACTTCCGCAAGGCGGCGTTCATCGTCTTCATCTACAGCCTCGTGTTTACGGCCGGCATCAGTTTCCTGGCCGTACTCATCATTCCCGAGGATGTCCGGATGAGGGATTATTCCGAAAACCTCATCTCGGGACTGGCGATGTCGATGGTGGGGCCCGACTGGCTCAAGACGGGGCTCAATATTTTCGTCGTCGTCATCGGGGCGCTCATTCTGTCGGGCGCGGTGAACACCGCCATCATCGGTTCGAATGGCGTTCTCAACCGCGTGGCCGAGGACGGAATTCTTCCGCAGTGGTTCTTGAAGCCGCATCCGAAATATGGCACGACGCATCGCCTGCTGTACATCATCTTCGCCTTGCAGGTCGTCATCACGATCTGCAGTGGGGGGGATGTGATTCTGCTCGGGGAAGCGTACGCCTTCGGCGTGGTGTGGAGCTTTGTTTTTCAAGCGATTTCGATGGTGGTGCTGCGTTTCAAAGACAAACGGCCCCGGGAGTACAAGGTGCCCTTCAACATCACCATCGCCGGCGTCGAATATCCGCTCGGGTTGATTTCGGTGGTGCTCCTGCTTTTGTGCGCGGCCGTGTTCAATCTGATGACGAAGGAGTTAGCGACGATCGCCGGGGCGGGTTTCACGCTCGCGTTTTTCCTGACGTTCACGATTACGGAATATATCCAGGAAAAGCAGCACAAGGAGATCGGCGGGCA
>JBAXFO010000101.1:0-10135 GCA_037139885.1 Planctomycetota bacterium | reverse complement strand
ACCCATTACTCAACAACTTCGCTGACAACCGTCGCCGGCCGCAACTCCGCCAGGCATGCCTGAAAGTCGGCTGGCGGTTCTGCCGTCCAGCTCAGGCGTTTGCCCGTGCGCGGATGGTCGAGCGTCAAAAACTGCGCATGCAACATCGGTCGTTTCGCCGTTGTCGATTCCTTCATCGGTTGGCCATGGAGGGGCCGGTCGTAAATGCGTTCGCCGCAAAGCGGGATCGAGCGTTCGCCGAGATGGATGCGGACTTGATGGGTTCGACCCGTTTCCAGCTGACATTCGACCAACGCCCCGGCGGGAAATTGCTCGATGACGCGCACATTCGTCACGGCTTTTTGGCCTCCTGCGCCGCTGCCGCGCCTGCCGTCGCCGCGATCTCGGACCAATTCCGATTCGATCGTTTCCTCTTGGGCGACGCCACGCACCAGAGCCCGATAGCGTCGTTCGATGGTATGATCGCGGAACTGTTTACCGAGCTTGCTTTCGGCTTCGGGATTGCGCGCGATGACGACCAAGCCGCTCGTATCGCGGTCGAGACGGTGCACGGCTCGTAACCGAAACCGGCCCTGTGTCGGTCCCTTGACGAGCCCGGGGAGCGTATCGATGAGCGTCGCCGGCAGATAACGTTGGGCGCGGGCGCCCGCCTCGGCGAGTTCGTCGGCATGCCGCACCGTGGTCAGTCCCACCGGTTTGTCGACGACGACGATCGTGTCGTCCTGATAAACAATTCGCGGCTTGGGGCCTTCTTTGACGGGCTCCGCTTTGGGGCGGTACACCGGCTTGCCTTTGCGGGGCTCATGGTCGGACCGGGGCAGTTCGTCCGCCGCCATGCTGACGCGTTGCCCAGCCCGCACGACCTTCGCGGGCTGCCGACAGACTTGCCCCTGCAACTGCACCCGGCCCTGATGGATCGCCGCCACCGCCTGGGCCCGCGAAGCGCGCAGGATGCCCGCCACCACCTCGGCGAGAGGTTGAGCGTCGTCACGGGGCCTGATCGTCCAGCTGCGGGGTTTCATGGGGCTCGTTTCGGTAGGGAGGGGCGGCGACACGTCCGCGCTTCGCGGCTCACCAACGTATTGTACGTTTTTGCAATTGCGTATCGCTTCGCTATAAATACCTCGGAGTCGAATACGCACAATCCGGGGTCTCCTCGATGTCTTCCATCGCCATCACGTTTGGATCGCTTCTCGTCCTGCTCGGCGGGGCGCTGTTTGGGCTCTCGGAAAGCCGCAGCCCCACTGCCTTCATCCCATCGGGCTTTGGACTGGTTCTCATCCTTTGCGGCCTCTTGGCCCGCAAGGAGAGCCTCCGCAAACACGCCATGCACGGCGCCGCCATGGTCGGCCTGCTCGGTTTCGGCGGCGGTTTGTTTCAGGGCATCAAGGGCTCGCTCGGCGGCACGGCGTCGGGGCTCGCCGTCGGCGGTCAATTCGCCATGGCGGCGCTCTGCGGCATCTTCGTGGCGTTGTGCGTGAAGTCGTTCATCGACGTTCGCAAAGCCCGCAAGGCACGCGAACTGGCGGGCTGATTTCCCCCGTGGCGGCGAGTCGATTGAACTTGCCGCCACGTTCCTCTCCCCATCACTTCTTTTTGACCGAATAATCCACGAACCCGATCATCATCTCTTCCCAGGTCTGATCGCCCCAGGTGACGAAGCGCGTCGGGTCGGGGTTATTCAGGTTGTTCGGCGAATTGTCGTACAGAGCGGTGCACTTGATCGACGACCCCGCGGGGAGTTCGAGCGGGCGGTCGAGGCGGTACGTCGCCTGCCAACCGAAGTCGTAACGCGGCACCGACAGCAGCGTTTCGGTTTTGCCGTCGGGATACGTGGCCTCGAACTGGAACGCTTTGCCGCGGAGATGCATGTGCGGCGCCAGGGCCCAGATGAGAACATCTTCCTTGAAAGTCGAGTTGGCCTGCACCTTTTGATTGTCGCGGTTGGGCGTGAGAAAGATGATTTGCTGCGCGATGGCGCGCGATAAGACTTCGTGCTTGGGAGGTTCTTTCGCGAGGACCAAGCCCAGCTGCGAGCGGTCGGTCTGGGCGACGCCGTTGGGGGTGTAGTGCATCTGGAAGACGAGCGTCGCTCCTTTGGGGATGCGTTTGGCGGATTCGGCGGGATAGACGGAACCGATGTCGCCGGGAGCGTACGAAACGAGCAGCCCCTTGCCGATGCCGTCGACGCGGGCGCCGGTGCGCTTGCCGTCGATGATGTAGATGAGCGTGTGATGCACGACGGCCCGATTGCCCGGCCTCACCTCGGCGGCCCGCACCCACACATCTTCGGTGAACTTCGTCGGTACGACAAAATACTGATATGGCACGCCACGCGCGGGAGCCTTGGCGGGAACGTTGTACGCTCGCGGCATCTCGAAAACGACATCGGGCGTACCGATCGTCCAACCGTCGGAAAACGTCTTCACGGCCGGCAGATCCTTGTCGTCGCCGCGAGCGCAGCCGCCATCGATCCACCGCAGAAATGTGTCGCGTTCGGCGGCGGTCAAGCTGCGGTCGTTGTGAAAGGAACCGAAACGCGGATCGGCATGCCAGGGCGGCATCCGTTTCTCCACGATGACTTCCTTGATCATGTCGGCCCAACTCGAAACGTCTTCGTACGTCAATAACGGCATCGGCCCGATTTGACCCTTGCGATGGCATTCCAGACAGCGATTCTGCACGATTTTGGCGACATCTTTCGCATACGTCAACGTGCTGTCGATTTTAACCCGCGGGGCGCGGGCGATCAAACAGCCCGACGCGTTCGACTTGGCGATCGCCGTTTCTTTCCCCGCGAGCACGCCGGCGACGGCGTCGACGAGATCGTTCTTCGTGGGATGGGGGCGTTGAAAGCCGACGCCATATTGATCGTCGATGCGGCCCCGATAGCGGACGACGCCGCGCGGATCGACGACGATCGCCTCGGGCGTGCGCTGGGCGCCGAGAACGTCCGCGAGCCGTTGATTTTCGTCGCGCAGAATGGGAAACGAGATCTTGAACGCTTTGGCGTGCTCGCGGATGGTTTCTTTCGAATCGTGTTCGTTGCTGTTAACGCCGACGAGGCGGACGCCGTCTTTGGCGAAGCGTTCTTCCAGTTCGACGAGCCGGGGCATGTAGGCGTTGTTGACCGGGCACTGGGTGCCGAGAAAGACGAAGACCACCGCCTTGGCGTCCTGGAAACTTTCGGAGGAGACGACCGCGCCGCCGACGTCGCGCAGCCGAAACACAGGGAATTCGGAGCGGGCCAGGGGCGTGAACAACGTTACGACAACGAGCGTCGCGAGCCAGCGCATGAGGGCATCCTCAATAAAACAAGCGAGTCGGGCGGAAATGTTACCCGAGCCGGATCGCGCGAGTTTCGCGCCGGAGGCGATTGCGGGGATCTTGAAGAATTGAGATCGCAAGGAGGACGCACGAGCGGGCAAGCCGCCCGTGCGCGAGAATCCGAAGGTGTGCGTCACGAAAACCGCGAACTACGCCATCTGAGCGAGTTGGTCGACTTCTTCTTGCTTGATGAGTCGGCTCGGCTTGTCGAGCTTGACGCTGAGCCAGCTCATGACGGCGGGCAGCAACGGCAGCTTTTGGCCCTTGATGAGCTTGAGCATGCGGGCGTCGCGACGCGCCCGTTCCTTCGTCTTCAAAAAGCCGTTCTCGCGACGCGACTTCTTTTGATCGTGTTGAATCTGATCACGGCGAATACGACGAGCGCCCATGGCGGCACCTCTAAGAAGCTTCGATTTTATCGGAACTGGAATGATAAGGATTCCCGCGCCGACGGCAAGAGTCCAATTCAATGGGTTCAAGCCCTGGAATGTGGGTCGCCCAATCCCATATGCATCATCATCGCGTCTTTTCCTACTCATACTCCTACTCGTCATCGTACTCGGGTCTTGCTTTTCATCGCGCACAGCGCTGCGGAGGTTTCCATCATGTCGCTCACCGAACGTTGGCGCCGCGAACTGGACGAATTGACGGCTCTGGGTCGCGATCGCCAGCTGCGGCCGCCGCACGGGTACGATTTTTCCTCGAACGATTACCTCGGTTACGGCGGGCGCATCTTCGCCGACACCCAGCCGCTGCCGCGGGGAGCGACGGCGTCACGTCTGCTGCGTGGCCATCATGCGATCTGGGATGTCGTCGAAGAACGCCTCGCCCGCTGGCACGACGCCGAGGCCGCCCTCGTTCTCAACAGCGGCTATGCCGCCAACGAGGGGTTGTTGGCGACGGCGATCGCGCCGGGCGATTGGGTCGCGTCCGACCAGCTCAACCATGCGTCGATCGTCGACGGCTTGCGTTTAGCGAAGGCGGAAAAAGTGATCTTTCCGCATAACGATGTCGGCTTTCTGGAAGACCGGCTCGCCGAGGCACGGCAAACATCCCCTGCCCAGCGTTCGCTGTTCATCGTCACGGAATCGTTGTTCAGCATGGAGGGAGACCTCGCCCCTCTGACGGAAATCGCCGCGCTGGCGGAACGGTATCACGCCCATCTCATCGTCGACGAAGCCCATGCCACCGGATGTTTCGGCCCGCAAGGCAGCGGTTTGGTCGACGATCTCGGCTTGCGGAACAAGGTGTTGGCCACGATGCATACCGGCGGCAAGGCGTTGGGCGTGGTCGGGGCGTATGTCGTCGGCTCGCGGCTGCTCCGCGATTATCTCATCAATCGCTGCCGGCCGCTCATCTTCGCCACGGCGCTGCCTCCCCAGGTCGGCAAATGGTGGAAGGAAGCTCTCGACCGCGTTTGGCATGACGACGAGGGTCGGCGCCGGTTGCATCGGCTCACGGCGTCGTTTCGCAGCGAATTGACCCGGCATGGCGTCGAAGCGGGGGGGAGTCAGTTCATCGTGTCGATTCCCTGCGGCACGGACGCCGCGGCGGTGCATTCGGCAAATTCGTTACAAGCGGCAGGATTCGACGTGCGGGCGATCAGGCCGCCCACCGTGCCGCCGGGGACGGCGCGGTTGCGCATCTCGATACACGCTGACCATGAATCGAGCGTCGTCGCGGCTCTGGCGGAAGCCATCGGGGCATGCCGAACGTGACGAAATGAACGCGCGGGCCGAGAATCCGTTTGAACTTTCTTTCGCCCGAGCGTCGAAAATACCCAATAATAAAGACACCGCGACCTTCGCGACGCCTTTGGGAACGCTGATGAACGATACCGACTTCACTCCGGAAATGATCGCCGAGGCGGCGCAACGCCTCGACGGCAAGCCTGCCGAGGAGATCCTGCGCTGGGCCGTGACCACGTTCTACCCCAAGCTCACCATGGGAACCGCGTTCGGCCCTGAAGGCAATTGCATCATCCACATGCTCGCCGCCATCGAGCCCCGCGTCCGCATCTTCAACCTCGAAACTGGCTACCAGTTCAAGCAAACGCTCCAGCTCCGCGAACGCATCAAAGACCGCTACGGCATCGAAGTCGAATACATCAAGCCGGAGTTAACGGTCGCCGAATACGAGCTCAAGCACGGCCAACCCCTTTACAACAAAGACCCCGATCAGTGCTGCTTCGACCGCAAGGTGCTGCCGCTGCGCCGGGCCGCCGTCGGCTACAAGGCCTGGATCTCCGCCATCCGCAAAGACCAAACCACGCATCGCGGCAAAGCCGATGTTGTGCAATGGGACGCCAAGTTCGGCCTCGTGAAGATCAATCCGCTGCTGACGTGGACGAAGAAGGATGTCTGGAGCTTTGTGATCAAACACGATGTCCCCTACAACCCCCTGCACGACGAGGGCTATCCGAGCATCGGCTGCTGGCCCTGCACGGAACCGGTCGAAGCGGGAGCGGACGAACGCTCCGGTCGCTGGAAGGGGCAAGCGAAGAAGGAATGCGGGCTGCACGTGATCGAAGAGCAACAACAGGGGAGCGGAATTTAGTCGAGCCGGCGACCTCCCCCGCCGCACGTCTTGAACCGAACCCCTCCCGCGGTGTATCATCCACCATTCATCCGGCAAAGCCGTGGAGGGGAGCTGCCATGCCGAGCCCGTTTCCGGGAATGGATCCATTCCTTGAAAATGAAGCGACCTGGTCGACGTTTCAGTACAACCTTTTGAACGTTCTGTTCCAGGTGACGACGCCGAGCCTGGTGGAACGGTATCGCGCGCGCGTCCTCGAACGCACTTTCACGGTCGAACACGTCCTTTTCACCTCCGTCAAACGCGAAGAACACCGCGAGCCCTATCTCGAGATCCGCCAGCGCAGCGACGGCAAACTCATCACGCAGCTCGAAGCCGTCAGCCCCGTGAACAAGACGACGGCCATCGGTCGCCAAAGCTATCTCGAAAAACGCAATGAAGCCCATCGTTTCCGGGCCAACATCGTCGAAATCGATCTCGTTCTCGACGGCCAGCGCATGCACGATTTCTCGCGCGAAAATCTGCCGACGTGGGATTACAACGTCGTCGTCACCCGCGCTCCCCGGCCCGAGCAATTCGAGCTCTACACCTCGACGCTCGAAAAACGCCTGCCCCGCTTCCGCCTGCCCCTCGCCGTCGACGACCGCGACGTCGTCATCGATTTGCAAGCCGTGCTCCACCGCGTTTACGACCAGGCCGACTTCGGCAAGGCGATCGACTACAAAGCCGAACCCCTCACCCGCCTCGACCCCGAGCAAAAGTTCTGGATCGACAAATACCTACGCGAGCAAGGCCTCCGCGCGTAACGCATTTCATCGTCCGAACCAAGTCGCCCTGATCTAGAACGGGGCGTGCCGACGGAAACGCGCATGCCCCCAAGCCGACCCCTTGGGGGTCGAAGAACTTCCTCTTACGCAAGATCACCACGCGCGTTCGACGCCACTTTAACTGACATTAAGTTTATCTGGGAAGCCATCCTGACGGCGATGTCGCGCGTTGGCTCGTAAGGTGAACTCTCTTCGACCCCCGAGGGGTCGGCTTGGGGGCATGCGCGTTTCCGTCGGCACGCCCCGTTCTGGATCAGGGCGGCTTGGATCGGACGTTTAGGCCCCCTATCCTCCGGCTCCAGGGCTCAAGATTTGCCATTTGGGCCCCTTCCATTCCGCACAATCCTCCCACCTACCCCTCGCCTCCCCGAAATGCAACAAATCGCAACCTTTGGGTAAAAGGATTTCGTTGCTTTAGCCGGGGTCTCTGGGTAAATTAATTGTGGTCAGGCTGACTGGGTAGTTTGAGCCGAATCGCCCCATCCGGTCGTAAGACGGGATTTTCTTCGGTGTGGGACCGAGTGATACGGGGTCTTTTGGAAGGATCCGATGCGGCGTGTGTCTCGCGAACGGGATACCACACCATGCGACGTGTCGTTGTTTCCGGTCTTGGCGTTGTCGCCCCCAATGGCATTGGGAAAAATGCCTTTTGGTCCGCGTGCCTTGAAGGCAAGAGCGGCGTCGGACCGATTCGCAGCTTCGACGCATCCTCACATCCCGTGCAGATCGCGGCCGAGGTCCCCGATTTCGACGTCAGCCAATATCTGCCGCAAAGCCAGCGGAAAAGCATGAAGATCATGAGCCGGGCGATGAAGTTCGCCGTCGGCGCCGCGGGACTTTCCCTCAAGGACGCGGGGCTCGACCTCGAACGGGAAAACCCCGAACGCTTCGGCGTCGTCATGGGGACCGGCATGGTGCCGATCGATCTGCAAGAGATCGCGCCGTACCTTCATGCCGCTCTCGACGAGCAGGGAAATTTCCAGACGCGCCAGCTGGGCCAACGCGGCTCGGATGGGCTCTTTCCGCTCTGGATTTTGAAATATTTGCCGAACATGGTGGCTGCGCATGTGTCCCTGGCGTTCAACGCCCAGGGCCCCAACAGCACGATCACGACCGCCTGCGCCGCCGGCACCCAGGCCGTGGGCGAAGCGTTCCGGCTCATCAGCCGCGACGACGCCGACATCTGCCTCGCGGGGGGCGCGGATAGCCGTATCGACCCGTTCATGATTCTTGCCTACATGGCTTTGGGCGCGCTGAGCACTTCGAATCGTCCCGCATCGGAAGTGTCTCGCCCCTTCGACGGCCAACGCGATGGTTTCGTCCTTGGCGAAGGAGCCGGGGTGCTCGTGCTCGAAGAATACGAACACGCCAAAAAGCGCGGCGCCACCATCTATTCGGAAGTGCTCGGCCTGGGCAGCAGCTTCGACGCATACGCCGCCACCAAACCCGACCCGCAAGCCAAGGGCGCCGTCCGCGCCATCAAGGAAGCTCTGCGCGAAGCCCGCGTCGATCCCAAAGACGTCGACTATATCAACGCCCACGGCACCAGCACACGCCTCAACGATCAGATGGAAACCATGGCCGTCAAACGGGTCTTCGGCGAAGGAGCGAAAACGCTGCCGCTGTCGTCGATCAAATCGATGGTCGGCCATCTCATCGGCGCCGCCGGCGCGGTCGAAGCGGTCGCCATGGCGATGACGCTCTCCGATAAAGCCCTGCCCCCCACCATCAATCAAACGCAGCGCGACCCCAACTGCGATCTCGACTACATCCCCAACACCGCCCGCGAGAAAAAGGCGAACATCGCCGTCTCCACCAGTTTCGGCTTTGGTGGTCAAAACGCCGCTCTGGTCATGAAACGCTTCGACGGTTAAAGGACTCGCTGCAAACGACAAAACCGGCGGGGGCGATCCCCGCCGGTTTCGTTGGTTTAGGATAATCGCTTACGACCCCCGCACGGCCTCGCGGCGCGCCGGGTTGGCGATGCGATTGTCGTTCGCCGTCGGATTCGGTTCGCGTCGATCGGCGATGGGAGCTCGCTCCAGTTGTTGGCGGACGGGAGCCTGGGCCTGTTTCGCAAGCTCGCTCTTGATGTATTCGACGGCGCGCTCGAGCACCTTGTCCTGGTACTCCTTGCGTTTCTCGTCGCCCTTCACCTCTTGGCCGCGAACTCTCACGATGTCGCGGTCGCGCCTGCCTTTCAGGTATTCGATGCGTTCTTCGTCGGAGAGCTTCACTTCGAATTTCTCGTTCGGGCGGACGCCCCATTCGTCTTCTTCCTTGCTCTCGGGGAAGCGGTGAATGTTCTTGTTATTGGGGCGCCAGTAGCTGGCCGTGGTCAGCTTCAGGGCGCTCGTGCCGTTTTCCATGGGGATGATGTTCTGCACGCTCCCCTTGCCGTAGCTGCGTTCGCCGATGACGACCGCGCGAAGATGGTCTTGCAGGGCGGCCGCGACGATTTCGCTGGCCGAGGCGCTGTAGCGGTTGAGCAAAATCACCAGCGGATACGCCTTCGACGAGTCGACGTTCGGGCTCACCGAGCGCGAGTTGAACGTCTCTTCTTTCTGATTGTTGCGCCCCTTGGTGGTCACGACGGTCTTCCCCTCAGGCAGAAAGAGCGAACTCACTTCGACCGCGGAACGGAGCAGACCGCCGGGATTATTGCGGAGATCGACGACGAGCCCGGCCATGCCTTCTTTTTGCAGCGCGGCCACGACTTTCGTCAATTCGGCCGTGGTCGTTTCGGTAAACGCCGTGACGCGGACGTAGGCGATTTTCGAGGCGGGGTCGACCCAGAAATCCCACTCTTTCAAATTGTCGCGCATGCGTTGATCGCCGAGCACGCTATCGACGGCGATCTCGGCCCGCGTGATTTCGAGGTCGACGGGCTTTTTGCCGCCTTCATGGAGGACGCTCAATTTCACTTTGCTGCCCGGCTCGCCCTGAATCGACTCGACGACTTTCTTGAGGGGCATGCCGTCGGTGTTTTGGCCTTCGATCTTGACGATCAAGTCGCCCGCCAACACGCCCGCTTCATAAGCCGGAGTGCCGACCATGGGGCTCTCGACGAAAATCTGGCCGCTGCGGTCGACGCCGATGCGGATGCCGATGCCGCCGAAGCGACCCTTGCTTTGCTTTTGAAACTGCTTGAATTCTTCGGGGTTGATGAAGCTGGAATGCGGATCGAGCCGTTCCATGCCGAACGTGACCATGTTCTCGACAAGCTCGCGCATCTTGTCGCCGTCGAGATCTTTGACGTATTTTTGTTGCACCTCGTCGAGCACGTCGACGAGCAGCTTGAGGTTTTCATGCTTGCGGCGAATGGAGTTGTCGCGCGACGGAGCGCTGTAAGTCAGCGAAAGTCCCACCACCGCCGTGATGGTGACGCCTAGAAGCCAGCTCAAATTCCAGCGAGACATAGCGGATCCTCCGGGTTACGATCTTGG
>JBAXFO010000100.1:0-10206 GCA_037139885.1 Planctomycetota bacterium | reverse complement strand
GCTGTTCACCGAGAACGACACCAACACCGAGCGCGTCTTTGGCGTCCCGAACAAGTCTCCTTATGTCAAAGACAGCATCAACGACGCCATCGTTCAAGGTCAAACCGAACGCGTCAACCCGGCCCGCATCGGCACGAAGGTCGCGGCTCATGTACGCGTGACCGTGCAACCGGGCCAAGACCAGGTCATCCGCCTCCGCCTGACCGATCGCTCTCCGGATGGCGAATCTCCGTTCGGCGAGAGTTTCACGAAGACCTTCGCGCAGCGGAAACACGAAGCCGACGAGTTTTACCAAACCGTCATTCCCGCGAAACTAACCCCCGACCAGGCGAACGTGATGCGGCAGGCCCTCGCCGGCATGCTGTGGAGCAAGCAGTACTACCACTACGATGTCGACAAGTGGCTCGAAGAACGCGGCTCGGATCCTTTCAAAGCGAAACGCAAGAAAGCCCCGCGCAACGAACACTGGCATCACATGTACAACGGCGACGTGATCTCGATGCCCGATAAATGGGAGTATCCCTGGTACGCCGCCTGGGATCTCGCGTTCCACGTCGTGGCCCTGACGCTTGTCGACGCCGACTTCGGCAAGGAGCAGCTCAGGTTGATGCTCCGCGAACGCTACATGCACCCCAACGGCCAAATTCCCGCGTACGAGTGGAATTTCGGCGACGTCAATCCGCCCGTGCATGCCTGGTCGACGATTTTCACTTATCGCCTCGAAGCCGCTCAAAAGGGCGAGGGGGACAGAGACTGGCTCAAGGCGAGCTTTCAAAAGCTCTTGCTGAATTTCACCTGGTGGGTCAACCGCAAGGATCGCTCGGGCAAAAACGTCTTCGAAGGGGGCTTTCTTGGCCTCGATAATATCGGCGTCTTCGATCGCAGCGCTCCGCTTCCCACCGGCGGCTTCCTCGAACAAGCCGACGGCACCGCCTGGATGGCTCTCTTCTGCCAAAACATGCTCGAGATCGCCGCGGAACTGGCGGCCACCGACACCGACTATGCGGACATGGCCCTCAAATTCATCGAACATTTTTTGTGGATCGCCTCGTCGATGACGCATCTGGGCGAAGACACCGGCATGTGGGACGAAATCGACGGCTTCTTCTACGACGTGCTCCGCCTCCCCGACGGCGACGCCCAACGTCTCAAGATTCGTTCGATCGTCGGCCTCTTGCCCTTGTGCGCCGCGACCACGTTCGACGGCCGCGTGATCGCGCAATATCCAGAAGTGGCGAAACGGCTCAAGTGGTTTCTCATCGGCCGGCCCGAAGTCTGCGCGACGATCCACGACCCGCGCACGCCCGGCGTCGCCGGTCGTTTATTGGCGTCCATTCTCGATGAGACGAAGCTCCGCCGCGTGATCGAGAAGATGCTCGACGAGAACGAATTCCTCAGCCCCCATGGCATCCGCTCGCTGTCGCGCTATCATGCCGACAATCCCTATACGATGCACGTCGGCGGCAAAGATTACAGCGTCGAGTATCTGCCGGCGGAATCGGATTCGGGAATGTTCGGCGGCAATTCGAACTGGCGCGGCCCCATCTGGATGCCGATCAACGCCCTCATCATTCGGGCCCTGCTGCAATACTACAGCTATTTCGGCGACGCCTTCATGATCGAATGCCCGACCGGTTCCGGACAACTCATGAACCTCTTTCAAGTCGCCGAGAACATTTCCCATCGACTCGCCAGCATCTTTCTGAAGGATGAACAGGGCCGGCGCCCCGTCTACGGCGGCAGCCGCAAATTCCAGGAAGACCCGCACTGGCGCGACTACGTCCTCTTCTACGAATACTTTCACGGCGACAACGGAGCCGGTCTCGGCGCGAGCCATCAAACCGGCTGGACCGGCGTCGTCGCCCGCGGCATGCATCTCTTCGCGACGACGACCGCCGAACAAGTCCTCCGCTACGGCAAGCTAGCGCCCGTCATGGATCCATCGGCCATGGATGCCGGTTCGCAGTAAGCGAAAATCGCGCAATTCAATTCGTATTTTGGTTTCGATCCGAGTACACTGATGCAAAGAGAAACCACTCCTTTCGCGGCCACAGCAGCGATTGCAGGAGACATGCCATGAGCGAGACGCAACAGCTTGGTCGACGCCGTTTCATGCAAGTTTCTGGAGCGGCCGCGGCGATCGCGGCGGCGCCCTGGGTGCATGCTCAAGGGAGCGATACCCTTAAGGTCGGCCTGGTCGGTTGCGGCGGCCGGGGCACCGGTGCGGCGGCCCAGGCGCTGCGTGCCGATCCGAACGTCAAGCTGGTCGCGGTTGGCGATGCGTTTGCCGATCGACTCGAAACCTGCGTTTCGACCTTGCAACGCGACGCTGGCATCGCGACCAAGGTCGACGTCCCGGCCGCGCGGCGGTTCGTCGGCGTCGATAGCTATCGTCAGGTGATCGGTTCGGGCGTCGATGTCGTGCTCCTTTGTTCGCCGCCGGGATTTCGACCCTTGCACCTGAAAGCCGCCATCGACGCCAACAAGCATGTCTTCGCGGAGAAGCCATGTGCTGTGGACGGTACGGGCGTTCGCTCGGTGCTCGCCACATGCCAGGAGGCGAGGCAAAAACGGCTGGCCGTGGTTTCGGGGCTGTGCTGGCGCTACGATACGGCCAAGCGCGAAACCATGCACCGCATTCATGACGGAGCCGTCGGCGAGATCGTCTCGATGCAGGCCAACTATATCACCGGCGCTCTCTGGCACCGCGAACGCACTCCCGAGATGACCGAGACCGAATGGCAATTGCGTAACTGGATGTACTTCACCTGGCTCTCGGGAGATTTCAACGTCGAGCAACACGTTCATAGCCTCGACAAACTCGCCTGGGCCATGCGCGACGTTTACCCAATACGCTGCTATGGCCTGGGCGGCCGGCAGTCCCGCACGGGGCCGGAGTTTGGCCATATTTTCGATCACATGGCCGTCGTCTATGAATGGGAGAACGGCGTCCGCGGTTACGCGAATTGCCGCCAACAAGCGGGCTGCTTCAACGAAGTGAACGACTTCATCATGGGGACACGCGGCAAAGTGAATGTCATGCAACACACGATCACCGGCGACAACCCCTGGCGCTATCCCGCCGCCAACGGCCGTCGCGACGTGAGCATGTATCAAAACGAACACAACGAACTCTTCGCCAGCATCCGTCGCGGCGAACCGATCAACAACGGCGAATACATGGCCAAGAGTTCGCTCATGGGCATCATGGGCCGCATGGCGTCGTATACTGGCCAGGTCGTCACCTGGGATCAGGCCCTCAACGCCACGGAGAACCTCATGCCGGCGAACTTCACGATGGAGACGCAAGTCCCCATCCCCGCCGTCGCTCGCCCAGGCTTCACGCGTATCGACTAAGGGCGCTGGCGAGTTGGCTGCTTGCCCGACAGGATTCGCCAAGTCCTAAACTCGGAGCGAGGCGCTTCGTCTCCGAGTCTTTACCATGAGATCTTCCTCGCAGTTCGAAGCGCCTCGCTGCGAGGTCCGCCCCAACCATCGAACATGAATTCTACTCCGCGCATTCTCATCGCCGACGACAATCCGCAAGGCGTCGAGCTTCTCGAGGCCTACCTCGCGGGGGGAGACTACGAAATCCAAACCGCGGTCGACGGCGACGAGACGTTACGCAAAGTCCGCGACTTCAAACCCGATGTGCTCCTGCTCGACGTGATGATGCCGAAAATCAGCGGCTTCGAAGTCTGCAAGCGGCTCAAGGCGAATCCCGATACGGCCGACATCATGGTTCTCATGGTGACCGCGCTCGATCAGCCCAGCGACATCGATCGTGCCGTGGACGCCAAAACCGACGACTTCCTGACGAAGCCCATCAACAAGACCGAACTGCTCATTCGCGTCAAGTCGGCCCTCGGCAGCCGCCAACACAAGAACCACCTCGACCGCGCCCTGGCATATATCGAAGGCGTGCAAGGGCATATTGGGAATTAATCGCAGCCGCGACTTGAAAGATCGAGCAAAAGCCGCTCTTCCGATGGGCCGCCGCGAGAGCTTCCCGCTCGATTGCTTCCTCAGTCGAACGTGCCTGCAATCGGCCGACTTCACCGCCCGCCGAATCCACCTCGCCACGGCGAATCGCCATGTCGTTTCGCTTGGGATCATCCGGCTCCGTCATCGCGATCGCGTCGCGCCAAGACGCGGCGGCCTTTGATGCGCGATCCGTGCAGCGCTTCGATCACTTCATCGCAACGGTCTTGCGGCACTTCGACGAGCGAAAATCGGTCTGCGATATCGATCACGCAGATCTCGCCGCCGGCTAACCCTGCTTCGTTCGCGATGGCGCCGACGAAGTCTTGCGGACGCATGCCCGCTTCGCGGCCCGCGTTGATGAAGATGCGCGCCATGCCGCCGCGGGAGCCGCGCCCCTTGGCCAGCGTTCGCTCGCGCGGCGTGAAGGTGCGGGGCCGCGGTTCGGGAGCGAGCGATGGCGAATGAATCTCCTCGGTTTCTTCCTTGTCGTTGCCGCTGACTTGATGGGCCAATTTCACCGCGGCGAGAGCGACGTCCATGATGTCGAACTCGTTGCTGAGCGCCTCGACCACGACCCGAAAGCGATCGAGCTCGCCGCTGACGACCGCCTCACGCACGGCCGCACGGGTCAACTCCAGGCGGCGGGCATGGAGATCCGCGACCGTCGGCAGTTTTGCGATTTCGATCTTTTGCTTCGTCGCGAATTCGATGTTGCGCAGCAGTCGATGTTCGCGTGGCTCGGCGAGCGTGATGGCGACTCCCTCGCGGCCCGCGCGACCGATGCGGCCGATGCGGTGGACATAATCTTCGGCGGCTGCCGGCACATCGTAGTTGACGACGTGAGACAGCAGATCGATATCGAGCCCGCGCGCGGCGACATCCGTGGCGATCACCAACTCGGCCTGTCCGCCGCGAAGTTTCTTGATGACGCGGTCGCGTTGCAGTTGATTGAGGCCGCCATGCAGAGCTTCGGCGCGTTGGCCCTGAGCGTTCAAGGTTTCGGCAAGGATGTCGACTTCGGTCCGCGTGCGGCAAAAGATCAAAGCGGCGACGGGGTTTTCGATATCGAGCACGCGGCTCAGAGCCGCCATCTTCTGAGCGCGGTTGACGATGTATGCGGTCTGCCGCACCTTGGGCGCGGCGCCCTTCGCCAGAGCTTCGCGGGCGATACGAATCTGCACGGCGTCTTTGAGATGACGTTTGGCGACGCCGACGATGCGCGGCGGCAGGGTCGCCGAGAAGAGCACGACCTGCCGCTCGGGAGGCGTCTGGGCGAGAATGGTTTCGATGTCTTCCATGAAACCCATGTCGAGCATTTCGTCGGCTTCATCGAGAACGACCGTCAAGATGTTGTCGAGACGCAACGTTCCCTGGCGGATGTGATCGAGGGCTCGACCGGGTGTCGCCACGATGACATCGACGCCACGCTTCAGGCCGCGGATTTGTTGTGCATACGCCTGGCCGCCGTAAATGGGGAGAGCGACGATGCCGTGCGATTTGCCGTAGCGATGAACGGCTTCGCCCACCTGCATCGCGAGTTCGCGCGTGGGAACCAGCACGATCGCCGAGGGACGGATCCGGCCCGTTTGCGTGGCGAGTCTTTGCACCAAGGGCAGAGCGAACGCGGCGGTCTTGCCCGTGCCGGTCGCAGCCTGGCCGATCAGATCCTTGCCCAGGAGCAGCGGGGGGATGGCCTCGCGCTGAATCGGCGTCGGTTCTTCGTAGCCCAGTTCGGTGAGCGTGCCGACGACGCTCGCATCAAGGCCAAGGTCGGCGAACGTCAAGCGGTCGGCATCGGGAGTTTTAGAGGCCAAGGGGAACTCTTTCGGTGGCGGAGGATGTTGTTCGAAGGCTGCATTCCCAGACAAATCGCGCGGAGTCGAAAAGCGAGAGAGACGGGAGTTGCCCCGTTAGTCTACGAAAATGCGCCGAAAAGGCCCGTGGGCGGATACGGGGCCAATGACGTTGGCGACATTGCGGCGCCCAGGGACGCCGATCCTGAGCTTTTGAGGAGCTGTCAGGGGGTTTGCTTCGGGGCGAACTCCCAGCGGCCCCAGACTTTGAGGCCAAGAACATCGAGCGAGATGGAGAACTCGAAGTTGCCGTCGCTGGCGGCGAAACGCAGCAGGCCGACCACGAGCGGTTGGGGAGAGGACGTGAAAGAATCTCCGGGGGAGAGAGACCGGGATTGGCGCTGGCGAACGGCGGCTTGGGCCGTCCTAAAACTCTTTCTCGCGCTCGATCTTGCCGCCGCGAAGTTCGATCTCGTCTTTAATGCTCTTAACGAGCTCTTTCGCCATGCTCTTGACGCGCGAGACGCCGATGACTCCGGTCCACCAGGGGGTGTTGCGTTCGAGGACGAGTTCGTTGCCGTCGTCGTACTCTTCGACATCAATACGAAAATCGCAATAGGCTTTACCGACCACCGTCATGGCGGCGCTCCCCGAGATGGCCGAGAAGGCGCGGTCGTCGATCGAGCGGACCGTGAAACCCAGGTCTTGGGCGCGGCGAAAGGCGATCTTGTATAACGATTCGGCGTCGAGCTTGGTCGTGAATTTTAAACCGGACATGGCGGCGAACCTCGCGATTTCTGGATCGGCTTCCGTATTCTATGCAGGGAGCTTGCGGATCGTATAACATGACGTGAGCCGCGGGCTCGCGATTCGTTTCCCCACTCCCCCTGCATAACGATGTCTGCTTCCCGTTCGAACATCTTGATCTTGGGCGGCGGCGTCATCGGCCTGACGACCGCCTATCTCTTGGCGCGTGACGGCGTCCCCTCGATTGTCCTCGATCCTGGGGAACTCGGCAAAGAAGCGTCGTGGGCCGGAGCCGGGATTTTGCCTTATAGCGACCGGGCCACGGCGGTGACGCCGTTCGATCTTCTCCGCGCGCTGAGCGTCTTGCAGTTCCCCGCCTTCTCCGAAGAGTTGCGTCAGCTTACGGGCATCGACAACGGCTATCGCCGCTCGGGCGGGCTCGAGTTCGTCTGCAACGACGACACGTCCGCCGCCGCCGATGAATGGCAATGCCCGGCGATCGCGGTCGGCGTTCTCGAAGCCCCCGAAGTGCGGCGCCTGGAGCCTGCTCTGAATCCGCGTCTTGGAGCCGCTCGCCATTTTCCCGAGATGGCGCAGGTCCGCAATCC
Organism: Planctomycetota bacterium; assembly: GCA_037139885.1. Taxonomy (GTDB): domain Bacteria; phylum Planctomycetota; class Planctomycetia; order Gemmatales; family Gemmataceae; genus JAIEPT01. Next base: position 3,074 of record JBAXFO010000100.1, on the reverse strand, counting down.
GCGCCACATGCAGGCGCTCGTCGCGGCGTGCGCCTCGTGCCTGGCGCCGGATGGTTGGCCGCTTGTCGATCTCCGGCCCGGCGTCGGCGTCACGGGACTGCTGACGGAAGGCGAACGCGTCGCGGCGGTCGCCACCACGCACGGCGTCGTCGAAGGCGAACGCGTGTTGGTGGCGGCGGGGGCTTGGACCGCTTCGCTTCTGCGGCCGCTCGGTTGGACGTTGCCCATCGAACCGGTGCGCGGTCAGATCGTGCTCCTCAATTCTGGACCGCCATTGGTGCGTCATATTCTGCTCCGCGGATCTCGGTATCTCGTGCCCCGAGCGGATGGCCGCATCCTCGTCGGCTCGACGGAAGAGTACGCCGGCTTTGCGAAACATTCGACAGCCGCCGGAGTGCAAGGCCTTCTCGAACTCGCGATCGATCTGGTTCCGGACCTGGCCTCGGCGCGGGTCGAGCAGACTTGGGCCGGACTCAGACCGGGCAGCCGCGACGGATTGCCGTATCTTGGACGTATCGGCGCCTACGAAAATTTGTTCGTCGCCGCCGGGCATTTCCGGTCGGGCTTGCAACTGTCGATCGGCACGGGGCAGATCATGGCGAACCTGCTCCAGGACCGGTCGCCGCCGATCGAGATCGCCGCCTTCGCCCCGGACCGATTTCTCCCGTAGTGCACAGGGCCGCCGATTTTGGCCAAAGATTGAGACCACTCATGGACCAAGCCGAAAGACGCGTTCGCACCCATCAACTCGCCAGCGATCTGGCCTGGCTGGAAGAGCATGTGGCCGCCAAAGCCGATTCGGCGCTCGCGCGCGGCCGCTTGCGTCTGGCGGCGGCGATGGTTCGCAATGTGCTCGGCCCCTTTCTCGAGGGCCAACCGCCGTCGCCGCTGCACATCGCGGTCGTGGGCGGAGCCGGGGTCGGTAAAAGTACGGTCACGAACTGGCTCATCGGCGAAATGCTCGCCGAGAGCAATCCGCAAGCCGGATTCACGAGGCACCCCATCGCGTATGGCGCCAGCGATGTCGCCTGGCCCGCGACGGTCGATTTCCTCGGCCCTCTCAAACGCCTCGAACACCACGAATCGGCCCGGCTCGATGAAGACGTCTATCAGGTGCGCCGTCTGAACGCCGAGCGCCCGGAACAAGAGCTCCTCAAGGTGTTCACCATCTGGGATTGTCCTGACGTGACGACGTGGGCCGCGAGCCATTATGTGCCGCGCGTGCTGGAGATCGCGGGGCTCGCCGATGTCATTGTGTATGTCGCCTCCGATGAACGCTACAACGACGAAGTCCCTACCGAATATTTGCGCCTCATGCTCGAAGCGGGCAAGACGGTGATCGTCGTGCTCATGAAGATGCGTGAAGCCGATGCGCCGGCGTTCGTCGCTCACTTCCAGAAGGAAGTCGCGTCGAAGCTGCCGAGCAAACCGGTCGCTCTCGTGGCCGTGCCGCAGCTTTCGTACGAGCAACTCGCCGAGCCGTTCACCAAGGCGGCGGCGTATCGCATTCCGCTGATCAATCAGGCCCGCGTGCTCGGCCAGAGCCCGACCAAGAACCGCGAACACAGCGTGGCGGGCGCCCTCAATCATCTCAATCGCCATCAGGACAAACTCCTCGCCGCCGCCAAGGCCGATCTCGCGGCCATCGATGGTTGGCGAACTCTCGTGCAACAAGGCCAAATCGAATTCGCGAGTCGCTATCGGAAAGAATACCTCACCTCGGAACGCTTCCGCCGCTTCGACGAAACCTTGCTGCGCTTGCTGGAGTTGCTCGAACTTCCGAAGATCGGCCAAATTCTCAGCAAATCGCTCAACGTCTTGCGCATGCCGTACACGCTCATGAAAAGCTGGTTTCGCAAAGAGCCTCCCGTGACGGCCAACGCCGCCTTGCAAGAACGGCCCGTTTTGGAAGCTTCGCTGCGCGCTTGGGTCGATGAACTGCGGAAAGCCGCGGCTTATCGGAAAGACGATCACCCGCTCTGGAAGCATCTGCACGATGGCTTCCAGCAGGGTTTGGGATCCCAGGTGGGCGACCGTTTCAATCAACTGGCGGCCGTCTTTCAAACGAGCCTGACCGACGAAGTCGAACGGACCGCCCGCGATATTCTCGGCGACCTCGAAAACAATCCCGTCGCTCTCAACACCCTGCGCGGCACGAAGTTCGCTCTCGACCTGGGAGCGGTGATCGGCGGCGTCGCTCTGGGCGGTTTCACGCCCATGTCGGTCTTCCTCGTGCCGCTCGGAGCATCCATCTCGCAATATCTGGTCGACCTCCTGGGAGAGAACTACGTCACCGTACGCCGCGAAGAAACGCGGATGCGGCAGCAAACTCTCTTCAATCAACAACTCGCCCAACCCCTGGCCGACTGGCTCATCGCCTGGCCGACATCGGGCGGATCGTCGTACGAACGGATGCAAGCCATCGTACGGAGATACCCTGAACACCTCGATGCGCTGGAGCGGGCCGTGAAATTTGTGCAAGCAGGAGCATAGTGCGTCGTCCTAGCTAATTTTTCGGGTTCTGAGCCCATCCCTGGAAGCCCGACGCGTCAGCGAGGGATGCCGTCAACCCTCGCTAACGCGTCGGGCTACCTCGATCGCGGTGGGCGTTTCTCCCGAGAGCCGATTTCAGCAATATGAGAGCAACCTGCGGGCGATCGTCGCTCGGCTGCGCAAGGAGACCTCGGCCACGATCCTCTTCGCCACGTCGACGCCGATCCTGACCGACCGCGCCCTCAAGACCTGGGCAAAGGCGGACTACGAACTGAGCGGCGAAGCGGTGCAGCAGTACAACGCGATCGCCGCAAAGTGATGGCGGACCTCAACGTGCCCGTGAACGATTTGCACGGGCTGTTCGACGACAAGGCGGTCCGCGAAAAGTCGATCACCGGCGACGGCGTTCATTTCAGCGGCGAAGGGTCGGCGCGGCTCGGTGCGACGGTCGCCGAGTTTGTGAAGACGAAGTTGCCCAGGGCGAAGTAACAGGGGCGAGCCGTTTCACCGTTAACCGCGGTGAATGACGGACGGTGGCGCGGATGTGGCGACAGGTCGCCGACGTGTCGTGAGCATGGTTT
>JBAXFO010000099.1:0-10211 GCA_037139885.1 Planctomycetota bacterium | reverse complement strand
AGCGATAATCGCGTATCGACCGCGGCGGCGGACCGCTGCCGCGCCAGTGGTGGGCGAAGATTTGCACCTCATGCCCGGCCGCCGTCAGCGCGTCGCGCATGCCTTTGACGTCGTTCGAAACCGCGTCGCCGTCAATCAGCGAGGGCGTCATTAATACGATCATCACGATGCCTTTTTGTGCGGAAGCCCAGGGGCGATTTCTTGCTCGACGAGCTGCGTCAAGCGCTCGACCTGCGCTTCGAGTTTCGCCAACCGGTAGGCCGACTCTTGTTCGATCTGGCGGACCGACATCAACGTTTGGTCGAGCAACTTCACAACCTGGGGACGAAACCGCGGCTTGGGCGTTAGCCAGGCTTTAATGGTTTGCGCGAGGGTTGCTTTTGGAGGCAGCGAGATGGGGGCATCGCTCCGCTCAACCTTCCCGCCGGATTTGGGGAGTTCATCGAGACGGCGATCGCGATAGAGGCCCAGCGAACCCAGGACTCGTTTCGCGAGACATTTCCCTTCATAACGCCAACGCTCGACGGACATTTTCCACGAACGCCGGGGCGCTGGCGATACCATGCGCCGAAGCTGCGCCAGCTGCGCGGCCACGTCCTCCCAATCGGCGGCGGGACGAGTGGGCGGCTGCGCTTCGCGCACGCGCAACGCTTCGCGAATTTGAGCCTTCAACTGCGGAACATCCACCGCCGGCTCCTGCGCAGTCATATCCATCTCGCCGTGGAAGGTGAGTTTCATCGCGCCGGTTTTAGCAAAGTCGAGAAAATCGAGCAAGCCGGGATCGAATCACGCCGTTTGCGCGTGTCCAACCGAAAGGTTTGAAAAGCGCGACGCCCTGCCCCGCCGGGACGGAATGCGTTGTCGCCTCGTTACGACACGGCTTGAAATTGCGCGATGATCGCGGCCGCCGTTTTCAAGCCGTCGACCGCGGCCGAGACGATGCCCCCGGCATAGCCCGCCCCTTCGCCGACGGGGAAGAGTCCTGCGATGCCGGGCGCCTGGCGCGAGAGGGGGTCGCGGAGCATGCGAATCGGCGAACTGCCACGCGCTTCGGGGCCGACTAATGTCGCCTCCGCCAGGAACCGGCCCTGCCAGCGATGGTTGAGGATCGGCAGGCCGTGCATTAACGTTTCGCGCACGATCAGCGGCATGACTTCGGTCAGGTCGGCCAACACCAGCCCGCGGGGATAGCTTGAGGGCGGTTCCGATGTCGACTTCCGCCCCTGCAGAAAATCGCTCGCTCGCTGGATGGGGCAGCGATATTCGCCCCGGCCGAGTTCGAACGCCCGCTTTTCATACTGTTCTTGCAGACGCATGCCCGCGAGCACGTCGTCGCCCGGAAAATGTTCGATCGGGATCGTGACCACCAGGCCGCTATTCGCGAAGGGCGAATCGTGCTTTGACAGGCTCATGCCGTTGCTACAAAAATAGCCCTCGTCGGACACGCTCGGGATGACGTGCCCACCGGCGCACATGCAGAACGAGAACAGATCGTGCGGACCTTTGGCGATGAGGTTGTAGTCGGCGGCGCCGAGTTGGTCTTCGAGGCGGTCGCTGCCGTATTTGACGCGGTTGACGGTCTCTTGCGGCTGTTCGATGCGCACGCCCATTTGAAACGGCTTGGCCACGATGGGCACGCCGCGGCGGACGAGCATCTGAATCGTGTCGCGGGCGCTGTGGCCGATGGCGAGAATGACGACATCCGCCGCGACGAAGCCGCTGGACGTCATCACGCCGCGCACGCCGTCGGGGCTCATGTCGAGATCTTCGACGCGCGTGTTGAAGCGAACTTCGCCCCCCATCGCTTCGATGCGACGGCGAATCGCCTTCACGACGGCCGGCAGGCGATTGCTCCCCAGATGCGGCCGATAATCGTAAACGATCGATGGCTTGCCCTTGCACTCGGCGAAGAGTTCGAGCACGCGCCGCGTCTCGGGGCCGGACGTGCGGCACGTGAGCTTGCCGTCGCTGAACGTGCCGGCTCCCCCTTCGCCGAACAGATAGTTGCTCTCGGGTTGAAACGCGCCCCCCTGGTCGAACGTTTTGACATCGTGAATGCGTTCGCGAACCGCGGGACCGCGTTCGAGCAAGATCGGGGCGAAACCTTGCTCGGCGAGAAAATACGCCGCCACCAAGCCCCCGGGCCCGGAACCGACGACGACGGGCCGATGCTTCAGCGGCGCCGAACCGGCCGGGGGAAGGCGAAACGCCGGCTCTTCGTGCAGTTCGATGCGGACGAGCGGATGGCGCTTGCTGGCCCGCATCGCGATGGCGGCTTCGTCGTCGGCGAGTCGGACTTCGGCGGTGTAAACGAAATGAAACGCATGTTTTTTGCGGGCATCGAGGCTTTTGCGCAGAATCCGCCACGACGCAAACCGCTCGGCAGGCACGCCCAAGAGCCGCGCCAGATACGTCGGCACCGCCGCCTCGGGCTCGCCGAGCGGCAACCTTAGATTGGAAACGCGAATCGCCATGGGGTTATTATGGGGAGTTCGTGCCGCGTTTCGCCGCGAAATCGTTCGAGATGACGCGTCGAGCGTGGTCGGGTATGTTGGCAGCATGAGCCGACAAAGTCCATTTCCTGGCCTCGACCCCTATTTGCAAAGGCATTGGAGCGATTTTCGCCACAGCTTCATTCAATATAGCCGCGACGCCTTGCAGAACGAACTTCCCGAGGGGTTGCTCTCGCGCGTCGAGGAGCGGGTTTACCTGGAAGGTTTTGAGGGACGCATTCGCAGCATTGTGCCGGACGCGCATGACGCCGCCGCTGCACGCCCAAGATGCGGCGTGGGCGGCGGATTTGGCGGCGGCGGCGCATGGGGGGCAAGCGGCCCGTTAGCGCCTCGTCCAGGCTAAATCTTCGGCGTGAGCCGGCGGGTTCATCCCGCCGGGACAAGCCCGGCGGCTCGCCTCAACCGAAAATTTCGTCTGGTTGCGGGATGATTGCATTTTTACCCGTCGCTGCGCTCGACCGCAAGCGAGTTTTGGGTTTCTCCTGGAGCCAATGTGCCGCTCCAAAACGCAAGTTCTCATTCCGTCGTGCGTGACCCAAGCCGGCCTCTTGGGGGCCGAAGCATCTGGGGACCGGACACCGATCGACGGTCTCAAAGCCGATCGGTTGGCGAGCGTCGGAATTGAGTCCTTCCGGATTCTTCGACCCCCCAAAGGGGCCCACAAGAGGTTGGCTTGGGCCACGCACGACGGCATGCGATTTCCTTTTTGGAGCGGCACACGGCCCCAGAATAGCTGGTTGCACCCGCTGCACCCCCGGCATGAACCGCCCTTTACTGCCGCGGCGAGTTCGATTACTATCGCGCGAAGACTCGAAGCTTCGCGCGCCGATCAAGGGAGTGATCCGTGTACAAAATCTTGCTCTGCTGGCGTTATCTGCGGACCCGTTTTCTCGCCCTGGCATGCATCATCTCCGTCACCCTCGGCGTCGCCACGCTCATCGTCGTCAATAGCGTCATGAGCGGCTTCAGCGAAAAGCTCAAATACAGCCTGCACAAACTCATCTCGGATATCATCATCGAATCGGAAGGCATCGAGGGCTTTCGCGACCCCCAAGGGAAAATGAACCGGATCATGGCCGATCCGTTCCTGGCCGAGCATGTCGAAGGCATGAGCGCGTCGCTCGAAGGCTTTGCGATGCTTCAGTTCACCTATCCCAACGGCGAAATCCTGACCCGCCCCATTCGCCTCATCGGCATCGACGCCGCGACCCGCTCGGATCTCGGCGGCTTCGTCGATTATCTGGAACTGCACAAAAAAGGCCTGCGCGAGAAGCCCGACTTCTCCATTCCGCTCGATATCGAAAAGCGTTGGCGCGATCGTGAACAGATGGAACTCGACTGGCGCGATCAACGTCGCAAAGCCGAAAACGCCGGGCTGATCAAGGCGTTCGACGGCGAACCGAAACTCGTGCCCCCGGCTCCGCCGATCGCCCATACGAACGAAGGCAGCCAACCCGCGCCCGCGCCGCTGCCCCCCGCCGTCGAAATGGCTGACATCAAAATTCCGCAGGGAGTCATCGTCGGCAAGCTCATCGCCGGCTTCCGCGACCGCGACAAGAAAGACCCGGTCACGGGCGAACCCCTCTTTCATCCCTTGCTGCACCCGGGCGATTCGCTGGTGCTCGTCACCGTGAAAGGCCCGAAGCTCGAGCCGGCGTTCGATCGCTTCGTCGTCGTCGATTATTTGAAAACGGAAATGAGCGAATACGACAGCAATCTCGTTTACGTCGATCTGAAGTATCTGCAACAGCTTCGCGCCATGGACGATGGCGTGACGCATATCCAGATCAAACTCAAGGATTACGCCAAGGCCGAGCAAGTCGTCGCCCGGCTGAGAGACCTGTTCCCGATGGGGTTCCGCATTCAGACATGGGAGCAGAAGCAAGGCGCGCTCCTGGGCGCCATCGACATCGAAAAAGGCATTCTCAACTTCCTGTTGTTCATGATCATCGCCGTCGCCGGCTTCGGCATCCTGGCGATTTTCAGCATGATCGTCGCCGAGAAGACGCGCGACATCGGCATCATGAAGTCGCTCGGCGCGTCCAACCTCGGCGTCATGCAGATCTTCTTGACCTACGGATTGCTTCTTGGCCTCGTCGGCTCGACTTTGGGGACTGTCCTCGGCGTCGCCCTGACGAACAATCTGAACCCCGTCGAGAAATTCTTGACGAGCATGACGGGCCGGCACATCTTCGATCCGTCGATCTATTACTTCACCGAAATCCCGACGCACATCGAGACCTGGACCGTCGTGCTCGTGAACGTCGGCGCCGTCGGCATCGCGGTCGTGTTCAGCATCCTGCCGGCGCTGCGGGCCGCCATGCTCCATCCGGTGCGTGCCTTGCGGTACGAGTAACCGGGCGCCGCGAAACGTCCTTCTTCCGCTTCCTAAGGAATCCTCCCATGCTCGGCTCTCCGCTTCTGGTCGGTCGAAATCTCCACAAGGCGTATCGCAAGCACAAGATCGCCGTGCCGGTGCTTCACGGCATCGATGTCGAGGTTCACGAGGGAGAATTCCTCGCCGTCATCGGCACCTCGGGCTCCGGCAAGAGCACGATGATGCATCTGTTGGGCACGCTCGATCAGCCCGATAGCGGCTCCGTGCATTATGCCGGGCGCCGCATCGACAATCTGCCTTCAGCGCAGCGCGATCAACTTCGCAATCAAACGTTCGGGTTCATTTTTCAGTTCTATCATCTGCTGCCGGAACTCAACACGCTCGAAAACGTGATGATGCCTTTGATGATTCGGCATTCGCTTTTGAGCTGGATGGTGAAGTCGCGCGGGCTCAAGAAGAAGGCGACCGAATTGATCGAACGCGTCGGCCTGGGTCATCGGCTCAAACACCGGCCCAGCGAGCTTTCCGGCGGCGAAATGCAGCGGGCCGCCATCGCCCGGGCTCTCGTCAGCGATCCCCGTATGTTGCTTGCCGACGAGCCGACCGGCAACCTCGACTCCGCCACCGGCCACGACATCATGCGGCTGCTGCGCGATCTGAACCAGCACGACGATTTGACGATCGTGATGGTGACCCACAATATGGAACTCACGCACGAATGCGACCGCACGATTCGCCTGCGCGACGGCAAGGTGGAACTCGCCAACCCAAAGCCCCTTGAAGAGGCGGCCGTCGCCTGAGCGCTTCGGGGAGAAGCGGCTTAGCCGTTCCCGTTCGCCAGCAGCGCCGCGGTGAAGTTGATCGGATTGCCTTGTTCGCGGGCGGAGTCGGCGAGGGCGGTGAAGTTCTTCGTTTGTTGACACAGCTCGACGAAGCTCGGGCAGGTGCGGCGGCCCTCGGCGTTTTTCGTCAGATATTTGCGCGAGATCTCCAGCGCCTCGGCGGGGCGGCCGATTTTGAGCAGCAAGTTGACCAGGACCTCGGCCGGATACAGGCCGACGGTTTCCGGATCGGCGTCGGCGGCTTTTTTGCGGAAGTGGTCGAGGTTCTTCTCGACATCGTCGCCGCACAAGATGGCCAGGAAAATATCGTAATCGACATAGGTGTTCTCGAACGGCGGATCGGTTTGAAAGCCGTAGCGCGTCGAGAGCTTTTGGCCGTATTTGCAGAGGTCGCGGGCACGCCGCAAATCGACGACCGTGTCCAGCTGGGCGGCCATCTGAATCACCGAATTGAGATGCGATAAGTCGATGTGATACGACTCTTCTTCGAAGAGCCAGTCGCGGCCCTGAATCAACTCTTCAACCGTTTTCGCCGTGGGCGGAAAGCCTTGCTTGCGTTCAATCTCCGCAGACAGGCGTTCGATGAGGTCGTTGTGCAAGGTCTGGATGAGCCGACGGACGCAGTATTGCTTCACTTCCGGCGGGAATGGCATTTCGCTCGAACTCACCGTCGTGATGGCGTTGCACGTGCCATAGCGGGAGAGGATCCAGTCGAAGCCCTTGGTCGGCAACACGCCTTCGTAAAACGCGATGCCGATCAGCGGCTGCGGATCCTCGTCGGGGGCGAGGGTGACGTTCTCCAGCGCGTTCTTGATCGGCTCGGTCTCGCCGATCATACGGAAATACGCCCACGCCTGGGGGAGGTTGTTTTCCGCAAGATAAAGCTGGCCGATGCTGCGGCTGGCGTCGCGAATGCCGTTTTCGAACGCATCCACCTTGTCCGCGGGAATGTCGTTGTTATTCCCCGTGGCGATGGGCGAAACGCCGAGTTCATGCCGCTTCTTCATGAGCAGGGCGTAGAAGAGGCTTTGATAATCCTTCGCGGCCTTGAGATCGGCCAGAAGGCGATCGATCATCGCGGCGGGGCCCTTGGTTTTAAAGGTGGTTTGGAGAGCGTCGAGGTCGGGCATTGCTTGACTCATTGCTGGCTGGTGACTTTCTTGACACAAGTTTCGTGCGGCTTTACTGCCGGTGGTGACGCGAATCGAGGGGGTATTGGTCCCTAATCTATTTGAACCACAGAGACACAGAGAGGCGTTGATGGAGCACAAGGCTTCGAGCATGTCGACTGAGCAAAAACGGCGATTGTCTCGGTAAACTCTCTGTGCTCTCGGTGTCTCTGTGGTTCAAATCGCATTTGGTTCCTTGCCCTAAGTCTTCAAAATCGGGATCATTTCGCCATGCACGTCGGTCAGGCGCATGTCGCGGCCGCCGAAGCGGAACGTCAGGCGGGTGTGGTCGACGCCGAGGAGGTGCAGCATGGTGGCGTGCAGGTCGTGCATCTCGCAGCGGTCTTCTATGGCTTTGTAGCCGAATTCGTCGGTTTGGCCGTACGCGAATCCGGGACGCACGCCGCCGCCGGCCAGCCAGATGCTGTAACCGAACGGATTATGGTCGCGGCCGTCGCCGCCTTGCGCGAACGGCGTGCGGCCAAATTCGCCGGCCCAGACGACCAGCGTCGATTCGAGCAAGCCGCGCGACTTTAAATCGCGCAGCAAGCCAGCCACGGGTTGATCGACGGCGCGGGCGTTGTCTTCATGGCCACGGAGCAGGCCGCTATGCTGATCCCAACGGTCATGGCCGAGATTCGAGCAGGTGATTTCAATGAAGCGGGCCCCCCGTTCGATGAGCCGGCGGGCGACCAGGCACTGGGAGCCGTACGCACGCGTGGGGGCGTATGCGGCTTCGAGGCCATAAAGGCGGCGCGTGGCTTCGGACTCGCCGCGGATGTCCATGAGCTCGGGAATTGCGGTCTGCATGCGAAAGGCGGTTTCGTAATTGCCGATGGCGGCTTCGATGGCGTCATCGCTGGCGGTGCGCTCGCGAATGCCCTGGTCGAGAGTTTTGAGGAGGTTGAGCTTGTTCCGCTGCGCAGCGGGGTCGCGTTCGAGAGGGCGGACGTTGGCGACGGGGGGATCGCCGGCTCGAAAGACCGAGCCTTGATAGGCGGCCGGGAGAAAGCCGGAGTTGAAGTTGTCGAGCCCGCCGGGAGGGATCAGGCCGCCGTTGAGAATGATGAACGCGGGCAGATTTTGATTTTCGCTGCCCAGGCCATAACTGACCCACGCCCCCATGCTCGGTCGGCCTTGAATGCCGGAGCCGGTGTGCAGGAAATAATTCGCGTTCGTATGTTCGGAGAATTTCGACGTCATCGAACGAATGACGCAGATGTCGTCCATGCACGCCCCGAGGTGCGGCAACAATTCGCTGCACCACAGCCCCGCCTGGCCGTGCTGGCGAAACCGCCACGGCGATTTCATCACGCGGCCGATGCTGTTGAATTGAGTCGGCTCGACGCGAAAGATGCGGCGCGGGTCTTGGCCGTCGTAGCGTTCCAGGAGCGGCTTGTAGTCGAAGGTGTCGACTTGCGAGGGGCCGCCGTCCATGTAAAGGAAAATGATGTTACGGACTTTCGCGGGATGATGCAGTTCGCTGAGCCGCGAACCGTGGCCCAGCGACGCCCGCGAGCCCTCGTTCAACAGCGCCGCCAGCGCGACCGCGCCCAGGCCGCTGCCGGCGGCAAGCATCTGGCGGCGCGTGAGTAGTTGGCGAGGCATGGTGGATCCTTGAACGGATGTCGCAAGCTTACGCGCTCGGCGTGCGGAGTTTGTCTTCGATTCCCTGCCAAACGTCGTCGATCACTTTTTGGGCGGCTCCGCGGATCAGGCCCTGCGGAACCATCTTCAGCAAACCGCCGAGTTTCACGATGGCGGCGGTCCAGGCGACCCGGGTCTCTTGTCCCATGGGCGTCAATGTCAGCGAGGCCTCGACATCCGCGCTGCTGCCAATGCCTTTGCTGCCGAGGAGGAACTTCGTGGCGGTGTTCGGTTGGCGCGACACCACCTGGATGGTGACATCGAGACTGCCGCGGGCGAAACTGAAGTTGGGGCGGACGGCGCACTGGGCCATATCGGGGGTGGGCGAACCAAGCGGAGAAGCGTCGGGGATGCAGGAGACCAGAAAAATCGCATCGGCAAGGCGAGGGAAAAGCTCGTCCGCGGGGGCCGAGAGCGTGCGTTCGCCTTGAAATTGCATGGCGCCTCAAATCCCCTGTAAGCTCCCGTTACGCACCTTCGACGCCGGCTTCCTTGGCGGCGCGGAGCGGGCCGCGGAACGTGATGCGGCCTTTGGAAGGATCGTACGGCGAGATCGCAATGGTGACGATATCGCCGGGCAGAATGCGGATAAAGTGTTTGCGCATCTTGCCCGCAATGTGGGCGACGATCTCGTGACCGCTATCCAGCTTGACGCGAAACTGCGTGTTGGCGAGGGCTTGCGTCACCTTGCCCTGAGCCTGAAAAACTTCTTCTTTTGCCATAAAACCTGCTCGAATGCAACCGCGGAGTCGACAAGGATACCTTGATATCCTAGGGCATCCGATCCCGTTTGGCAATCGGGAATGTCAAGGGCTCGCCAGGGAAGCCGACGACGCAAATCGTGTCGATCTCGTCCGTTGCGCATCGGCCAGCGCAACACGATGCATGCGCCACGGTCCGCCCGACAGCCGATTCATAGAATCTCTCTTTGCCGCGTCACGAAACACTCCAGGGTCATCATGGCGATCCGCACTCGCTTCGCACCGAGCCCGACCGGTTATCTCCACATTGGCGGCGTCCGCACCGCGCTCTTCAATTGGCTGCTCACGCAGCGGCAGGGAGGCCAGTTCGTCCTGCGCATCGACGACACCGACGCCGAGCGCAATCGCACCGAAGCCCTGCAACCGATCCTCGACGGCTTTCGCTGGCTCGGCATCCAGTGGGACGAAGGTCCGGAAGTCGGCGGGCCCCTCGGGCCTTATTTTCAATCGCAGCGCAACCAACTCTACAAGGACGCGGCGCTGAAGCTGGTCGATACGGGGCATGCGTATCCGTGTTATCAGCCCAAGGAGCAGCTCGACGCCGAGCGCAAGGAAGCGGAGAAGGCGAAGCGGAATTACGTCCATCGCGGGCAGCATCGGAATACGCCCCCCGCGGAATGCCGGCGCCTTTACGACGAGAAGCCGACCACGCTGCGCTTGAAAGTCCCCGAGGGGCAGACGCTCGCGATCGAAGACGCCATTCGCGGGCATGTCGAATGGCAATCGGATTTGATCGGCGATCCGGTGATTTTGCGTCCCGATGGCCGGGCGTTGTACAACTTCGCGACTGTGGTGGATGACATCGGTTTGCAGATCACGCATGTCGTGCGCGCGGCCGAGCATTTGACGAACACAGCCATTCAGGTTGTCGTCTATCAAGGACTAGGCGTACCGCTGCCGACGTTCGCGCATGTGCCCGTGGTGAACGAGCCGAACTCGAA